>NZ_NMPS01000070.1:0-208595 GCF_002261125.1 Siphonobacter sp. BAB-5385
CCCCGTCCTATCGCGAAAAGCCGCCTACTTCCTCGGCAAGGCGATGGCCTTGAGCAAGAGGAAGTCAGCGTCGTTCGTGATACGGACTAAAAGACCAGCTTAGCTTGCGGGACGAAATACTGGTCCATAAGATTATAATGCTGGTTCTCAGTAGTGAGTTTTAGCATGGGAGGCTTATAAACTAAATAACCAGCGGTCTCTACGGGACGAAAACTGCAGATATGCTACCAATAACCAACAATTACCGCAACACCAACTTCATCGTTTTCTTCACTGAACCCTGCGTAATCGTTGCTACATATTTTCCTCCGGCAGCGTCGAAGGATTGAGTATGTGTACCGGGCGTTAGCGTTTTATTATCTACCACTTTAATGGTTGTACCACTAGTGCCCGTGAGTTCAATAGTAACGGGTTGTGTACCGGCCACGGCGAATTCCAGCGGGTATTTACCTGTGTCGCTGTGTCGCATCAGACTCCATTCGCCGGTAGTCGGGTGTGGTTGGTAAGCGTAGAAGCCCGTCGGGTAGGAGGGGTTCTCAATACCCATTTTCTTCAGTCCCGTCTGAATTTCAGTAATGCGTTCGCCCACTTTCCAAATCAGGCCTGTCCGGTAGTTTTCCATCATCACGACGATCGGACCCTGATCAATCGCCAGATACTGATTGGAGTACCAGTTTTTCGACGCATTGTAGGCATCATAAAAACCATATTCACCAAACAGACGATTGCCGTGTTTCAGATATAAATACCGCAGTGCCTGCCAGGATTCGTAAGGCGTATACGGGAAAGCCGATAAAGCCGCCGTGGGCGTAATCGTACCGTTATCGTTGATCGGTGAGTGAGCGTCGTAGAAATTGTAATCGTCGCTGGCGGTTAGGCCCCAGTTTTCTTCGGAATACCCATACACTTTAGGAGCTTTTTCGGCACAGTACGCCCAGTTAATCAGCGTATGAGCCTGATTCATCTGCCAGTAGTTCGTATGCTGATCCTGCATCCGTCGCGGGTCCATACTCAGATACGAGTAATGGCTGAAGAAGAGCGGCCCGCCGTAGGGGAAGCCAATGTCGAGCTTATAACCCATGTACTTGTTGCTATTGGTAAAGTGATTCGACTGTTTCCAGGTGTTTTCGTAGACCTGCGGCGTAATGGCGTGCGTGGGCGAACCCAGAGCCAGCACATACGTAATCAGACATTCATTATAGCCTTCAATGGGCATATTCATGTCCCAGTTGTACTGCTTGGACCAGTGCCAGCGAAGTTTGCCATCGTGCACGTACCAGTCCCACTCGATGCCTTCCCAGAGTTTGGTAATCTGGTTACGAAGTTTCTTTTCGGCGGCAGTATTGCCGTTGAAGTATTCTCGGGCAACGAGTAGACCATTGGTTAGAAAAGCGGTTTCTACCAGATCACCGCCGTTATCTTTTTGTCCAAAAGGAACGACCCGGCCCGTGTTGCCATCAATCCAGTGCGACCAGGCTCCGTGGAAGCGGTCGGCTTTTTCCAGAAAATCGGCAATTTTTTGTACGCGGCTACGGCGGCCTCGCGGGTAATCCACTGCCGTTCGGCGGCTACGACCATTCCCATCAGGCCAAAACCCGTACCGCCCGTCGTGACGATATTGGGCGTGGCTGTACGTTCGGCAGCCATGCCCGAAATGGGATGCCCGAAATCCCAGAAGTAACGGAACGTAGCTTTTTGTACAACGTCCATGTATTCGCTCTTCTCGGAAGGCAATGTCTCAGTAGCAAGCGTTTTAGAATGAGTAGTCGGGACGGACTTGGTACAGGAAACAAACGTCAATGTACAAGCCATGACGCCTGTCAGAAGCGTGGAGTATATTCTCATAAAGCAGAAAGAGTAGGGCGGAAAAGAATACCAAATACACCTTGAAGCGAAAGAGGTAATCAGAAGAACCATTCTTTCTGATTACCTCTCGCCTTGTTTTAGTAGCCGGGGTTTTGTTTTAGCTGACCACCGCTTAAGTCGATTTGCGTTTGCGGAATGGGGAACAGATCGTGTTTAGGACTTACGTAAGGCAGACCCAGAGCCCGCAGTACTGTTGCGGCTCGTCCCTGCCGACGCAGGTCGAACATCCGGTCGTGCTCCATTGCCAATTCTACGCGGCGTTCATTCCAGATTTTCAGGCGTAAGTCACTTTGAGAGCCTGCTTGTGCCGCTTGCAGTCCGGCCCGTACCCGAACTTTATTCAAAGAAATCAGAGCATTACCCGATTGACCCAGTTCGTTAGAGGCTTCCGCGTGCATCAGCAATACTTCCGCGAAGCGTAAAATCCGCATGTTTTTGTTCGTTTGCTCATCGTTACCGTTATACGTTTCAGCTACGCGGCTTACGTACGCTTTCTTGTTGTAACGGGGGTTGGGAGCCGTAGCTAACACCTGCTGACCATCCCAAAGCACTTCACCAGGGTACATGATGGTCGCTGCTTTGCGTTTGTCACCGGGTTCGTACGCTTTTTCCAGATCCGCTGAAGGCGTATTGAAGCCCCAGCCCCACTGACCGCGTACGCCTTGGGTTGCCGAGTAATTATTGATGCCTTTGTTGGGCGTAGTACCCTGAGCTTGTACTTCAAAAATGGATTCGGCGTTGTTTTCACCAACTTCCCGCCAGATCGTTGAGTAATCGTCTACCAGGGAATATTTGCCACCGGTGATTACCGCATTGGTAAGTTCCAGTACTTTGTCCCATTTCTTCTGGTACATCGAAACTTTCGCTAGCAGAGCCTGAGCTGCTCCTTTCGTAGCCCGGCCCGTAGCAATGCTACCTTTTTCTGGCAGATTGGTTACTGCCGTGTTGAGGTCAGCCTCGATTTGAGCGTAAATGGCTTCCGCCGTAGTCCGCGTACGACCCGCCTGTAAATCGGCTTCGTTCGTTGGATTAGGAACCGTCGTAATCAAGGGTACACCCCCGAACGTACGAACCAGATTGAAGTAAAAATACGCCCGCAGGAAGGTGGCTTCACCAATCAGACGATTTTTGGAGGCTTCGTCAATCGTCAGCGTAGGCAAATACGTCAGAGCCTGGTTAGCCCGTGCGATGCCCTGATAATTGCCTTGCCAGATGTCATTAAAGGAACCACTAGTTGCCGAGAACGTAAAGCCGTCCAATTCATTTTTATCTGAACCTGAGTCCCCCGGATCACTACCTTTATCGGCGTCATCGGAAGCAATACTGGTGATACCGATCCAGGAAAAGGAGTGAATATTCCAGTCGAGCATTTTGTTGTAAATGGCCGTAACAATACCTTCAGCCGATTTTGGATCGCTGGATAAATAATCCGGCGTAAGCTCGCCCTGAGGAGCTACATCCAGGTAATCCTTACAGGCGACTCCGCTCAAAGCAAGACCCGTAAAGAGGCCAGCTCTCAGGATATATTTGTTGACTTTCATTGGAACTATATGTTTTGAGATGGGGCCAGTCGTTACCGCCTGACCCGAATCTTGTCGAATTAGAAATTAACCGTTACTCCCATCAGGAACGTACGAGGCGTGGGATACGCATCCAGTTCGATACCCGAAGACAGCGTACCCGCGGTTTGGTCGGTGCTGTTCGCGAGCGTACGACCGGGAAGCTCAGGGGTAAAGCCCGAGAACTTCTGGAACGTCACCAGGTTTTGAGCCGTCACGTACACGCGAATGCCCTGCATTTTCCAGGAATCCGTCAGCGTTTTGGGTAAGTTGTAACCCAGCGAAACGTTATTAATCCGCAGGTACGAGCCTGATTCGATGTAGTAATCAGAAGCCAGAGCTACGTCATTCGACGGACGGGGATTGTTGCTCGTCGTATTGCTGGGTGACCACCAGTTGGTGACGGAAGCTTCGATATTCTCGTTACCAAATCGTTGAGCTTTTTTACCGTTGTAAATCTGGTTGCCCAGGTTACCCGCTGCCGTAACGCTCAAATCGAAGTTGCGGTAGCTAAGACCACCCGTCAGACCAAAGAAGTATTTAGGCTGATACGAACCTTTGTATACGCGGTCGTTACCATTGATGATTCCGTTCCCATCCGTGTCCACGTAACGCAGGTCGCCCACTTTCGCTCCGGAAATGTGCGGATACGCATCCAACTCAGCCTGTGATTTGAAAATACCGTTCGTCTGGTATACGTAGAAGCTACCAATGGGTTGTCCTTCTGCCGTCTGCGTCGTGATTTGACCGTTACCTAAGCTACCGGCCTGGATAGGCAAACCACCGTTTACACGCTCAATTTTATTATTATTGATGGTGAAGTTTACGCCTACATTATAACGGAAATCACCTTTCTTCTCATTCCAGTTCAAACCAAACTCGATACCGCGGTTACGAATGTCGGCGGCGTTGGTCAGATACTGGGAATCGTTATCACCGAAGATGGCATCAATGGGTTTGTAGATCAACGCGTCTTTCGTGAGTTTGTCATAGTAGTTGACTTCCCCGGAGAGACGGTTGTTTAGTAAACCAAATTCCAGACCTAAATCTTTCTCCGTCGTTACTTCCCACCGTAGATTCAAATCCTTAATATCCTGAATCGTGTAACCCGGAGCCAGTTGACCATCAATCTGATAATCCAGGTTCGAAGACAGCGTATAGAGGAACGCGTTCGGTACAATCCGGTCGTTTCCTACCTGACCCCAGCTCGCCCGGAGTTTCAGTGCAGAGAAGAGGTTCTGACCCTTCATGAAATTCTCGTTCGCAATCTGCCAGGCCGCACCCACGGATGGGAATACGCTGGAACGATTGGACGAAGGAAACTTGCTGGATCCATCCTGACGTACGGTAGCCGTCAACAGGTACCGGTCATCGTAGTTATAGTTTACCCGACCGTAGTAGGAGAGGCGTCGCTCCAGACCCATGCTGCTTTCGTTGGTAGCGGTGGCCTGCGTACCCAGATTCAGCGTCCAGTAGTCCGGATTGTTCGGTACATTCAAACGGGAACCTCCGAGGAAGCTCGTTTTGTAGCGTTCACCCGTAACCCCAACCAAAGCATTCAAACTATGTTTTTCACCGAACGTTTTGGTATACGTCAAGGTATTATCCCATACCCAGCGAGAAGCATTATCATCGCGAAGTGTCAGCTGACTGGTATTGTTTTGCTGGTTTCCAGAAACCACGTAGATCGGGTTGTACTTGCGATTATTGAACGAACGGTTTTCCACGGCAAAGTTCGAACGGAACCGCAAATCATTCGTGATATTCCATTCCGCGAACAGTACCCCTTGCAGACGCAGACTCTTCGTATGATCGTTTGTGTAGTTGATCTGTGCCAATGGGTTAGCTACGTTGTTCCGAAGAGTGTAGCCATAACTGCCGTCTTCATTGTACACAGGCACAATCGGAGCCTGTTTGTAAGCACTGGTAAAAGCGGAGTAAGGCTTGTTTTCGTTGTCTTCCTGAGCCAGGTTTAACGAGGCTCCGACTTTAAACGACTTACTGACCTGATAGTCATTGCTAGCCCGCAAGCTCAAACGGCGGTAGCCGTTGCCTTTCAGAATACCGTCGTCGAACATATAACCACCACTCAGGAAATACGTACTTTTCTCAGAACCACCACTCAAGGAAATGTTATGGTTATGAACCAGGGCGTTACGGGTAATGGCGTTGAACCAATTTGTATTCGCCTTGATGTCGCCTGCGGTGAAAACAGGTTGCTGACCCGCCCGTACCAACGCTTCGTTTGAGAAGTCGATGTACTGCTGCGAATCGGCCATTTTCACCCGACGGGAAGCCTGACGGAAACCTACGTAACCATCGTAGGTTACTTTAACCGCTCCGCTTTGTCCACGTTTCGTCGTTACCAGGATAACGCCGTTAGCAGCTCGCATCCCATAAATAGCCGTAGCCGAAGCATCTTTCAGAACGTCCATGGAGGTAATATCCTGCGGATTGATGTTTCGAATATCATCCGTAATAACGCCGTCTACGACGTACAAAGGATCTGCACCGGCCAACAATGTACCCGTACCGCGAATCCGTACCGTCGGTACACTACCCGGTTCACCCGAAGCCGTAATTTGTACCCCAGCTAATTTACCCTGCATGGCTTGCGTAGCCGATACAACGGGCTGATTAACGATGTCCGCCGTTTTTAAGGTAGCTACTGCTCCCGTCAAGTCTTTCTTACGGGCCGTTCCGTAGCCAATCGCGACGACTTCGTTTAACGTAGAAGCATCCGATTCCAGCGTAATGGTAAGCTCTGTAGCCGCCGCAGTTACTGTTACTTCCTGCGGCTTCATTCCCACGAACGTTACGGAAAGTACATCGCCTGTATTCGCCGCAAGAGAGAATCGCCCCTCGGCGTCCGTGTTTGTACCACGCGTGGTACCCTTTATGGCGATCGTTGCTCCGGGCAACGGTTGGTTATCGTCCGCACTGGTTACTCGTCCAGTGACGCGGCGTCCCTCCTGAGCATACACTTGAGTGACGATCAGTGAAAACAACCATAGACACAGCAGATAAGCTTTCTTCATGATAAGAAATTGTATTATTTGGTGGACAAAATTAAAATATCTAAGTAGGTGTAGACAAAAAAACCACTACATCATTACCACATCATTTACAGGATAAGGCTTGTGTGTACTACATCATTCCTACATATTTGTATTAATTGTTGAAAAAATTGTGGGATTGATTTTAACGGTGAAGAAAGTGAGTACCCAGAACAGGATCGGAAGAAGCACAAGAATCGATACTCGTATAAGGTTCGTATTCGTAATAGTTTTAGTGCTTGTCAATAATTTTGCGAAAGCTCAAACGTATACCGATCAGCTACAAAAGCTATGCCTGCCTGAGGTGAGATCGTTCACTATACAGGACTATCAAGCCCAGCGACAGAACTGGAGCATTAGCCAGAGCAAGAACACCCGATTCATCTACGTTGGGAATTCGAAAGGTCTGCTGGAATACGATGGACAAACCTGGAAAAACTTCATTTTGCCGCACCGTCAGATCATTCGCTCCGTTGCTACGGCTGGCGATCGCATCTATACGGGAGCTTTACAGGAATTTGGCTATTGGCAAGCGAATAGTAAGGGCGTTCTTACGTACCATTCGCTGAATTCATTAAATAAGGACCCTCGATTTAAACAGGAAGAAATCTGGAACATTATTACTTTAGGCGAGTCAGTCTATTTCCATTCTTTTGCTTACCTGTTCCGTTATCAGCATAATCAGATAACGACTTTACCTACGCCGGGAAACGTATTTTTTGCCTACCAGGTTGACAATCGGCTCTTTGTGCAGATTATGGATAAAGGCATCTACGAATGGGTGGATGAACAATTTGTGTACTTACCGGGCAGTGACCGTCTCGCTCATGAACGGGTACGCTGTGTATTCCGATCCGGACCCAGTCAGTTACAGATTGGTACGGATCGGATGCTTTTCACTTTTGATGGCAAGGGCTTCACTATTCTGAATACCCCAGCAAGTCGTTTTCTGGCGGACAACCAGCTCAACAAAGCCATTCGGGTAGATGAGCGGACGTATGCGTATGGTTCGGTACAAAATGGGATGATTATTACCGATGAATGGGGCCGTATTCGCTACTACCTCAACCAGAAATCAGGCTTGCAGAATAATACCGTACTGGCCCTGCACGCCGACGCGGACAAAAACGTGTGGGTAGGCACGGATAATGGAATTGATGCCGTCTTGTTAAGTTCGCCCGTTCGCCATTTTCGGGATAAAGACGGGGTACTCGGAAGTGTGTACGATGCTACGCTCTATCAGGGCAAACTGTACGTAGGAACGAACCATGGCGTTTTTCAGGTCAACGAAACGGATGGAAAAACCAGTCTACAGATCGTACCCGGTAGTCAGGGGCAGGTTTGGGATCTGGAAGTAATCGACGGAACCCTGTTTTGCGGTCATAACGAAGGCACTTTCGTACTGGAAGGCTCGGGCTTTCGGCAAATTTCGAAGCTGACCGGAGGACTCGTACTTCACAAACTCCAAAAGCATCCGGATATACTTATTCAGGGCACTTATACGGATCTGGCATTGTATAAACAGGTCAACGGTCGCTGGCAGTTGAGTCACTCACTAGCGGGCGATTTTTCACTAACCGATCAAATTATAGAGCAAGATGCCAATACGCTTTTGCTGCGACGAAAGTACCGGGGAATCACCCAAATTAGACTCGCGGACGATTTGCGGACCATTCAGCATACCACACCACTCAATGGGCTGCAGGGAGCTAACCTGATTCGGGTCCAGGAAAAACCATTGGTGTGTACCGATCAGCAATCGTATTTTCTGGAAGGAACAACCTTGAAAGCCATTCCAGCCCTTGGTAAACAGGGCGTAAGAAACATTTTTCCCATCAACTCCCAGGATTATCTGGTATTACGGATCAACGGAACGCTGGCGTACTGGCGTGGAAATCAATCGATCAGGCTGTTGAATATCAAGCATGTGCAATGGGTGGAAGGCTACGAGAATGTCGTACGGCTCGATGAGCAGACGCTGCTGGTCTGCGGAGACGATGGATTTTCGATAGTACCGGTTTCCTACCTGCGGCAGGGGACGACGGAGACGCAGGCCCACCCGCTAATCCGTCAGATCAGTACTGAAAACTTCGATCAAACGCTGTATCCCGGTCAGCCTCAACCTGAGTTGCAATTCCGATACTGGCAGAACAACCTGACCATTGATTTTACGTCTACCCAATACGAGGCCGATGTCACGTACGAGTACTGGCTGGAAGGAAAAATGCCGGGCTGGACGACGTTGTCGAAAACGCACACCCTGACGACGGGGCCTTTAGACCCAGGTACGTATGTGTTGCATTTACGTTCATCCGTTTCCAGCGAAGAAACGACTCTGTCCTTTGAAATACGGCCACCCTGGTACTGGAATCGCTGGAGTCAGTTTCTATACCTGGTGTTGTTAGTCGTGGGTTTCTGGCTGGCGTATCAGTTTTATCGGCGTCGCATTCGGATGCACCAAAGCCGGATTCAACGAAAAATGCAGGTACAACTGGAAGAGGAGCAACTCCGAAACGCTCAGGTATTGGCAGAATTACGGAACGAGCAATTGCGGAAAGACGTCGAACGCAAGTCGGAAGAACTGGCAAATTCGGCCATGAACCTGCTGCAAAAAAACGAATTGCTGGAAACGATTAAGGGAGAGCTGGAAAAGTTGCGGAAAGAAATTGGTCCGGAAACCGCTGCTACACAGTACCGCTCGCTGGTACAACTCATTAATCGTAATCTAGCCGACGAACACAGCTGGGATATTTTTGAATCCAATTTCAACGACGTGCATGATTACTTTTTCAAAAAGCTGCTCGAATCGTTTCCCAATCTAACGCCTGGTGATTTGAAGTTGGCTGCGTATCTGCGAATGAATTTATCCAGCAAAGAAATTGCTCAGTTACTAAATATTACGGTTCGCAGTGTCGAGTTAAAACGGTACCGCTTACGTACCAAACTCAACTTGCAAACGGAACAGAACCTCAATGAATTTCTGATTAAACTATAAAAAGACCCGGCCTTTCGAGCCGGGTCTTTTTGTTAACGTAGTTTCAGCGTAACCAGGGTAAATACCGCAAGCAGGATACCGATGATGAAGAAACGCATGACAATCTTCGGTTCCGGTATATTGGATTTCTGGTAGTGGTGATGCAGCGGAGACATCTTGAAAAGCCGGTGCAACTGGGCGTATTCGAGTCCTCGTCGTTTTTTCTGGTACTTGAAATAACTCACCTGGAGAATGACAGAAATGGATTCGATGAGGAAAACCCCGCACAAAATCGGAATTAGCAATTCTTTACGTAACACAATGGCCAGCGTGGCAATGACGCTACCCAGCATCAAACTACCCGTATCGCCCATGAAAACCTGAGCGGGGTACGTGTTGTACCAGAGAAAGCCGACGCAGGCTCCGACAAAGGCCCCACAGAAGACCACCAGCTCGCCGGATAAAGGAATGTAGTAAATATTGAGGTACTGCGAGAAGACTTTATTTCCCGATAGATAGGCCAGAATACCTAACGTAAGACCGATGATGATGGACGAACCCGCGGCTAGCCCATCAATCCCATCCGTGATGTTGGCTCCATTGGATACGGCCGTAATAATGAAGATGACAATAACGGTGTATAGAATCCAGGTGTATTCATCGGGCAGAATGGAATCCGGAAGAATCTCCGAATAATCAATTTCGTTGTTTTTAAAGAAAGGGACGTTCGTTAGAAAATCTTTGGTATCCGTAAATTTCCGTAGTTCAGCGAAGCCCGTTGGGGTATTGATGCGAGCTTCTTCGTACACCCGGATTTTGATGTCCGGCGAATAGTGCATCGTCAGCCCAATCAACAGGCCCAGACCGATTTGTCCGACAATCTTGAAGCGACCAGGTAAGCCTTCTTTATTTTTCCGAAATACTTTAATGTAGTCATCCACGAAACCGATCAAACAGGTCCATACCGCCGAAATCAGTAAAAGGACTACGTAAATATTATCCAGCTTGGCGAATAGCAGTACCGGAATAACAATGGCCAGTAAGATAATGAAACCACCCATCGTAGGGGTACCCTTTTTCTGCATCTGTCCTTCCAGGCCCAGATCGCGGATGGTTTCGCCAATTTGCAGGCGTTGCAGGTACCAGATGATGCGTTTACCAAAAACAATACCGATAATCAAGGACGTCACTGTAGCCGCCGCCGTCCGAAACGTAAGAAACTGAAAAACCCCGGCTCCGGGAAAATTGAAGGCTTTATCCAGGTAATCGAAAAGATAGTAGAGCATACTAGGCTACAAAAATTGACAATGCGGGTACTAAGTTCTGCAAAAGCCGGGAAAAGCCGACATCTGAAATGAAAATACCCCGGCTTTAGTAAAAAGGGCACAAAAAAAGCCCGCAATTGCGGGCTTTACAAAGAAGGGGAAATGAATGATTATTCGACTTCCAGCTTCGTAATTTTATATACATTACGGTCGATAGTAAAACGACCGATGCCTTCTTCGCCAATAACGTCGAAGAGTTCAAGGGCCCGACGGGCGTTGATTTCTTCTTCAACTTGCTCTTTCACAAACCATTGCAGGAAGTTTTCGGTAGCGTAATCTTCTACGCGACGGCAAAGACTTACCAGACGGTTGATGGAATGCGTTACGTTGATCTCACTTTGCAGAGCCGTTTCAAATACACTGCGGAAGGAAGGATATTCGTGGGGAACAGCTCCTACTTCAGGTGAATAAGCCATTACACCCTGATCTGCCAGGTAATGGAAGATTTTGAGCATGTGCTCGCGTTCTTCTTCCGATTGTTTGTAGAAATATTTGGCAGAATACAGGAAACCATTCACTTCGCACCAGGAAGCCATGGCTAAATATTTAGAAGAAGCTTCTGCTTCCATTTTAATCTGAGCATTCAAGGCTAATTCAACTTCCTCTTTCAGTGAGGTACGGAGGCGTTGCAAATCTTTCATGTTAATCTTATTTTTTTAATGCGATAGTTCAAAAAAATGTGCTCGTTGCTATCGCCCGGGAATTTAGATCGTTGGTGGGCAATACTTTCTACACCACAAAAGTATAGGCTCTCGCGTAGAATGCAATACTAACGCACTGAAAAAGAGTAATTTAGAAATAATCTCAGTAGCAAAATAAATAAGGGCTCCGTGGTGTGCGTACCAGCGGAGCCCTCAGGTAGGGAAAGAATATTGTTCGTTAGTAAGAGTACGTATACAAAACTTCGTGTAACATCGAGTTGAGATTCAGCGTAAACTGCGTACCCGCCAGTAAGTCACGTAATTGTACCAGATCGCACAGCGTCAGCACCAGTTTCTGATCGGATTTGGGTGCTTCCAGTACTTCAAAATCGTATTCATCGTCGAGATTAAAAATCATCTCGTGAAGATTCACTCGTTCTGCTTTCCGACGAAACAGAACGAAATCTGCCATGCGGAATGCCATCACCTGATCAGCAAAATTGAGAACAATACGATTCGTTAGATCGCATTGGTAAGTCACTCCTTTCGAAGTACGGTACAACTCGTGAAGAGAAACGTTGAGGCTCATGGAACGGGTACGTGAAAATCTCCTCAAAGATAAAGACAGAAGGGTCATAGAAACAAATTATTTAGAATCAATAAAAATTATTTGAAAATTATTTGGAATAAATCTAAATAAACTACTTCCTTTGCAATGTCTAAGATGGACTAATGGTTAGGGGACAGCTTCATCTTAAGCACTCCATCGTTTTTTGCTCGTTGTTATTAGAAAAAAGCCTTCGTCTTGCGAGGGCTTTTTTTATGAGGAGCTATCCTCTCTTCTCTATTGCACCCCTCATTTTATTCCCTTCTTCTCCATGAAAAAAACTATCTACTCTTTCTGATGCTGCTTGGGGCATGCACAAGCCTTTGGGCACAAACGGGCCGTATTCAGGGGACTATCACGAGTTCTGACGGTAAGCCGACCAGTCAGGTAACGATTTCGCTCAAGGGTCGTTCGGCCGGAGCTACTTCCAACGAGTCAGGCCAGTATGCCATCGAAAAAGTAAAAGCTGGTACGTATACCTTACGCGTGAGTTTTGTCGGCCTGAAAAGCCAAGAGCGTGAGCTGGAAGTTCGTGAAAACGAAACCACGCAGGCCGATTTTACGCTGGTAGAGACGGCGGAGCAACTCGAAGAAGTACTGGTGAAAGGCACCAACAAGTTTGGTAATAAAGAAAGTGAATATGTAGCCCGGTTACCCATCAAGAATCTGGAGAATCCGCAGGTATATAATGTTCTTTCCAAAGAGCTTGCTACTGAGCAAATCGCCGTAGACTATAAAAACCTGTTACAAAACGTGCCCGGTGCCGGGGTTGGATTCGGTGGTGTGAACAATGGCGTTACCTACCTGATCCTACGCGGATTCTGGGTAACCAGTCAGATGCGGAATGGCATGGCTTCGCAACAAAGTGCGGGAATTGACCCCATCAATGTGGAGCGGGTAGAAGTACTGAAAGGACCCTCCGGTACGCTTTTCGGTTCCAGTCTAATTTCTTTTGGTGGGTTTTCCAATCTGGTTACGAAAAAGCCATACGCTGATTTTGGCGGTGAGATTTCCTATACGGGCGGCAGTTGGAGCTTGAATCGACTGGCTGCGGATGTCAACACGCCGCTCAATAAAGAGAAAACGGCTCTGTTCCGCCTGAATTTAGCTTCGCACAATGAAAAAAGCTTTCAGACTTACGGCTTCAATCGGAATTATACCGTTGCCCCCAGTTTGTCTTTTAAAGTTAACGATCGCCTTTCCTTACACATTGATGCCGAGTTTTTCCGGACGAACCGTACCACGCTTCCCGCGTATGCCTTTGGCAAAGCAGGATTCAAAAATATTAAGGATACGCCGCTGGGATACGACCAGGCCATCAACAGTAACGATCCGCTCCTGAAAATGGGTACGCACAACGTCTTCGCCAAGGCAGAGTACAAACTTTCGGATCAGTGGACTTCCGCCACGCAGTACGCCTACGGAAACATTCAGTACGATAATGTCAACTATATGTACCCGGCTACCTGGACGAGTGATAGTACCATTGCCCGTAGTCTTTCGGCGGCTCGGAATAGCTACACCCGCTCCATGCAGTTTCAGCAGAATTTCACGGGTGACTTTCAGATCGGCCGTTTCAAAAATCGGATGGTCGTTGGCGTTGACGCGTATTATACTGCCAGCCTGACGCAATCGTACGGGGTCATTACTTACGATGTAATCAATATTCGGAAACCGATTGTACCGATCTCCCTCTCCCGTCTGGAAAACATGGTCGCGAATGCGAACCTTACGAACACCTTCGCTGAGCAGTATCGTTACAGTGCATACGTTTCCGATGTACTGAATCTGACGGATCGCTTGATGGCGATGCTGAGCGTACGGGTCGAAAAATTCGATAACAAGGGCACTTCTGTCAACGGACAACCCGCAGCGGCAGCCGGGGTGTACAGCCAAACGGCCGTTTCTCCCAAGTTCGGTCTGGTGTATCAACCCATCAAAGAGCAACTTTCGGTGTTTGCCAACTACATGAATGGCTTTCAAAACGTAGCTCCCGTTACTCAGCCCGACAATTCAATCCTGACGCCCTTGCCGCAATACGGTAATCAGTGGGAAGTAGGGGTAAAAACGGAGGCTTTGGCCCAGAAACTTACGGCTACGGTGAGTTACTACGAAATTGATCTGAAAAATGCCATACGCACGGATCCAACGCGGCCCGGGTTTTCCATTCAGGATGGTCAGCAAAAAAGTAAAGGGGTTGAGGTAGACATCGTGGCTAATCCCTTACCCGGCTTAAATCTGATTTTGGGTTATGGACACAATGAATACAAATACATCCGGGCCAATGCCAGTCAGGAAGGCTTGAGCAATGGCTTGCCGGCCGATATTGCTAACTTCTGGGCTAGTTATAAATTCACGCAGGGAGCGGCGAAAGGATGGGGGCTAGGCATTGGCGGGAATCACGTTAGTACAATTTATCCCAATAACGTCGGTGGCGGAATCACCATACCCGCGTATACGAAGTTTGATGCGACCCTGTATTACGATCAGCCCCAATGGCGATTGGGAATTAAATGTAATAACCTGACGGACAAACGATACTGGGGACTTAACTATGATCCACAAAACCCCAGACAGTTACTCGTCAGTCTATCTTATAAGTTATAAACGGGCGTTACCACCAACGCTGAATAAAAAACCGAAAGAGATTCCTGAGCTACAGGAATCTCTTTCGGTTTATAAAGGCTGAAGGAAAAATACTTGAATCGGGACTACTTTTTCAAACCAAAGTTTTTGGAGATGCCAAAGTTTACGCCATCTCCAAAGGTTAGTTTAAAATCATTCAGGTTGCTGGACGAGTTTTTAACCTTGGCCGTACTGTAGCTCAGGTTTCCAAAACCAAAGTTCAGGGCGAATCCATTTTTCATGTTCACGCCGATCGCCGGAAAGAATACGCCCTGAAAGCCGTTGTAGCGAGTATCCGCATCCTGCTTTCCGGAGAGGTAAGTAGCATTGAATTGACCATACACAGCGAAGATGTCCGACAAAGCCCAGGCATAACGGACAAACGGACCTACGGTGAATTGAGAAGTTTTCAGATCCGCTCCACTGGCAGTGGTTGATTTCGTAGAACTCGTGCCTAAGACCAGACCACCCGTCCAGTGGTCATCCCATTGGTAACCCACGGCAGGACTAAAGTTGAACGTATTCGATTTCGCACTCGACCCACTTAATTTCTGAGATTCTAAACCTAGCGTCCCGTACACCAGCACGGTGTTTTGTTGAGCAAAGGCTCCGGCCATGCTGAAGGTTAGGAAGCATAGACTGAAAAGTACTTTTTTCATGGATAGGATTTGTAAAAGTATAGATGATTCGTTGGATAGTGATGTAAAGTAAAATGAGTATATAAGCTTAAATACTATTTGTTAGTTGAATAGTTACTAATTGTCGTCGAATGGTTATTTATACTCGTTAAAGAGATAAATACTTAGCCGAGTGAAGTAGATGCAAAAGTGACTGATGCAGTCAAAGCGTAAGAGAGGGGTAGTGGGGATAGTGATAAGCCAGCAAGCTTTTCAGGACACGCTAACGGCGATTTATATACATTGGTAAGAAAAATCTGCCCTTAGGCCATAAATCAGTTGGAGTTTCGTAAAATTCGGAACAAGTTCGCATCGTTCTCTGGTACGGGAGTTTTCCTAAAAACTCTCCAAGCATTTGTAATCTATGTCCATTTCCTGGTCTCGAACCTTTTATCTATCAGTACTAACGACGTCCTTACTGGTATTGACGCAATGCGGCGGCGGTAGCGGGAAACGTGGGAACCAGGTTTCCGAAGAAGCGACCGAACCGTCCACCGCGTCTGCTCCGGTAGCTGAAACCCCTAAGGCCGCTCCTAAAAACCTCAAAGCCAAGCTTTATTTGGAAGCCAGTGGCAGTATGTTTCCCTACGATGCGGCGGGGAGTACGGGAGAATTTGACGAAGCTCTCCAGAAACTGCTAACGGAATTTGAAACCCAGAAGTCGGGTTCGACGGAATTGTTCGTTGTCAATGATAACGTGTACCCAATGGGGGTGAGTTTCCAGCAGTTGGTGGAACAACCCAATATTTTCACGCTAACCAAAGGGAAAGGCGACTCCAAACACACTGATTTCAGCCTTATTTTTAAAACGATTCTTTCCGACCTGAAAGAAGGAGAGGTAGGCGTCCTGTTTTCGGACCTGATCTACTCGACGGAATCAACGACCGCCCAGTCGGCAACGAAAATTCTGGCGGATGTAGAAACACTCATGCAAACGACCTTTGCTCCGCAGACCAAAGGAAAGTCGCTTTTGCTGCTGAAACTCAATGGTCAATTCAAGGGTACGTACTATCCCCACAACGGCGGAGGTAAACCCTATAGTGGTTCGCGGCCGTATTACATTGCCCTGATGGCTACGAACGCCACGATGAAAGCTCTGCTGGCAGATCCTAAATTTGAGTCGCTTTCTCGCTTCTCTGAATTGCCGGGCTTCGACTCTTTCCATTATTTTACCAGTGCTACGGATAACCTTCCTTTTTATACGGTGTTATTAAAAGACGCCGAACAGGCCGGGCAATTTGAGCAAAGTCGTCAGGAACGGAAGGAGCGTTCCAACATCGTGCATACGCTCGAAAATATCAAGGCCGACCGCAAAACGCAGGGGCTGACCATTGCCTTAGGCGTCGATCTGGGCGGTTTTTATCTGCCGGAATCCTACAAGACCGATCCCAAATCCTACGAGATTGAATCGGACGAAGGCTTTAAAATTCAGAAAATTGTAGCGGAGAATGGACCCGAGGGCTATACCCACAAGTTTTTGCTCTCTACGCCGGAACCGCAGGGTGGGGGAAAACGTGAAATTACTATTCGACTCAAACGTAAATTCCCGCCCCGCTGGATTACGCAAACGCATACGCAGGACGATAGTAACCCGAATGCCGAAGCCTTTGCGGAAACCACGTTTGGTTTGCTCAACTTTACCCGGGGTATTGAAAAAGCGTACAATCCCCAAAACGCCGACACCTATTTTGCAATCAGCCTTACTTTGAATAATTAATGGAAAATCTACTGTACGACTTTTACGCTCTCTTTGTTGAGAACTCCCTGCTCAATGATTTATACGACGAAACGCTGCTGACCTCCCTGACGCTCACTATGCTGGTCTTTGTATTGGTAGGAGTAGCGATTTATTACTTCGGGATGAACAAAGTACGTTACGCCAAAGCCTCTACCTGGCTGGCCGTACTGGGCAGCAGTGCCGTACTGACCATGATCGTCGCCATTGTGACCTGCTCGCAGAAGGCGGCTCAGGAAATTCCCCGCCGGAAAGGACACCCCGAGCAGGGCCGGTTTTTCGACCAGGGCGGCAGTATCTTTTTCGGCTTTGGTTTCGAAATGCTGATCCTGGCAGCTATTCTCTTTTTCGTTCTATCGCTGGTTGTAAAAAACGTAAGTACAAACAACCGGAAAATTCCATTTTGATCAGTTTACTGTTGTCGGTTTTCTGTTTTCAGTGGTCGACTCTTGCATCGTAGAATCATTGAAAACTCTAAACCGCAGCGGCGGCCGCTGAAAACTCAAAACTGAAAACTGAAAACTCCCATGTCTCGACTCTTTTTGTTTGCGATTGGAGGTACCGGAGCCCGGGTGGTAAAGTCGCTGACGTATCTACTGGCTTCGGGCGTTAAGCTCCGTAATACCACGCAGGTGATCCCCATTCTGATGGATCCCCACGCGGAAAATAAAGACCTGAAGCGAACCAAGGAGATTCTGAATCAATACCAGAACGTACGGGCTTCGCTGCAAAATCCGCCTTCGTCGGGACTGTTTGGTACTGACATTCAAACCCTGAAACGTCAGCTGCCCAGTGCCTCCATCTCGGATTCGTTTCAGTACGAACTCAAGGGCGTAAGCGACGAAAAATACGGTAATTACATTGGCCACGACTCGCTGGATGAATCCAATCATGCCCTGGCTGATCTGCTGTTTTCCAAAGAACAGCTGGATACCAAAATGGATATTGGCTTTGTGGGAAATCCGAATATTGGTTCGGTCGTACTGAACCAGTTCCGGGAATCGGAAGAGTTCAAAGCCTTTGTCAGCTCGTTCAAAAAAGAAGATAAAGTATTCATCGTCAGTTCCATTTTTGGAGGAACCGGAGCTGCTGGTTTTCCGCTGATTCTCAAGAATATCCGTGGGTACGGTGGCTCGGACGCCAAAGATGTTCGCGAAGCCCGGATCGGAGCTGTGTCGGTTCAGCCCTACTTCGACGTGTACTCGGCTGGTGCCCAGGACAAGGCCATCGATAACGCTACCTTTATTTCCAAGACGAAAGCGGCGTTGGGTTATTATCAGAACAGCCTTTCCAACAAAGAATACCCCAAGCTCAACGCCTTGTATTACCTAGCCGAAAGCTACCGGAGCCCGTACGATTACGATCCCGGAGCGGGTGGGCAACAAAACGATGCTCACTACATCGAAATGGTAGCGGCGTTATCCGTCGTTGACTTCTGCGAACATGCCAGCGAGCTGGAGTGCACGGTACGGGACGGACAGATCATTGCCCGCAATCCACGGTACGCGGAGTTTGGTTTGGGTACGAGTAATAACCGACTGAATTTCGCGGATTTTGTGGATCGTACGCGACAGGTTATCGCTCGACCGCTGAGTCAGTTTGGCATTCTGAGCCAATACCTGAAAACCCGGGTGGAACGCGATGGTATTCTGGGCAGCAACAGTGCTCCCTGGACTAGTAAGGAAGCTCCTAAAATTGGTTCAGATTTCCGTCAGACGAAGTTCTACCGGAATCTGCACGACTTCAACGAGAACTTCCGTACCTGGCTGCTGGAGATGAACGATCACGACCGGAACGTCTTCAATAAACGAACCTTCCGCCCCTTCAATCTGGCGACGGAAGATTTAGGGAAGTTTATTCCCGGTTTCGAGCGTACCAAGAAAAACTTCTTTGGGAAAACCGTAGACGTAGAAATCGAGATGAACAAAGGGGAATTCGATGAATACCTCAATGCGGAATCAAAAGGGAAAACCTACGTCACGCCGGAAGACAAATTCCTGACGCTGATGAATACCTGTACGGATCAATTCCTGCAAAAAGAATATTCACAGCTGTCCGGAAGCTAAGACCGAAGGCATCGTCTTCATTCATTGGAACCTTACGGAGCCATGAATCGGGCATCAGCTCTTTTCATACACTCCTTCATTCATTGAACTTATGTCAGACCAGTCATTAAAACGCGAACTAAACCTGCACGACCGCTCGGCTTCGGTTGATGGGCACTGGTTTACTTCGCAACCCTATACTACCGATCTGATCGAGGCGATTCAGGACAAGGCCAAAGGCGATACGGAGAAAGATCCGACGTCCATTCCCAGTCCGTTTGCCCGCTTTGATCTGGTGAAATCTGCTTTCCGTAATCTGATTTTACGCAGTGACCTGAAAGGATCCTTGAACGACGAACGGCTGGTTTCGGCCTGTTTCGACGTGGGGGAAATCTTCTTCAATTACGATAAATTCAAGTCGCCCCGTGGCCCGATCCGAATCATTACTTGGGATCGGGAACAGGCTCTGCGTACGTTGCAAAACGGCTCGCGTAACCACCAGCGTCTGGGCAGTGCCCTGGATCTGTACCTGCGTGAAGACGCCGCCAGTTACAACTTCGGCGGCTTGCGTAAGCTGTTTATTCTACATTACCAAAGTCGCGAAGGAACGGGCGTGATTGGAGGCACTTCGCCCGCTACGCTGTTTTTTACGGCTCCGAACGCTCTGGATTTCGTGGATATTCACTTCGGAAATCACCGCGTATTTGACCGGAATAATCCCGTCCCGCTGCACGAACGCGACATTGAGTACCAGGTGTTCTGGCACGGATTGAAGCGTTTTATGCCGGGTTTCCGGGAAATGTATCCCGAAGTGTCCGAGTATCTCAGCCGCAGTCTGGAGCTGTTGCATACCCGAAATTACGACACCTGGCAGCGGATCGGAGCCAACGGCCAAAACCTGCGGGAAGAAGCCTGGAATGCCGATTTTCCGGAGCTGGAATTCGATACGAACTACACCGTTGAATTTGCTTCCACGGGACAGGGTCCCGCCTTTAAAATGCGGAAAGCGGCGTCGGGACCGGAAGTCATTCAGGGCCTGAGTCATTTCTTGATTAGTCCGACCGAAGAGCTGGACGAGTATGGCGTCAAAAAACAACGCTACACGGGCAAACCGGCTCCCATGATTCTGTCCAGGGATTTCTTCGAGCCCATTCCGTACACGCGGATTCCCTGGCGGGATACGATTGACGTAAAGCATTTTGTGTCCGAAGACTGGCGTACCAACCAGCGGCAACTGCCCGGTCAGGCGGATTTTTATCCCTACCTGACGACCAGCGATTTCCTGGAACCGCATTTGATTCGGCTGGTCTATCCCATTCATTCCCAACGGTACTTTGACGGTGGTTTGCGGAATGTACAAAAGAGCTATCTGCTACCACTGAAATCGGATTTCTTCGAGTTTTTCTCCGCTCAGGATCTGATGCGGGGTGGGGAAGTCAATATTCAGATGGAAGAACGGGCGGGCGGTTCGGTTCGCGTGACCTTACAGATTCCGCTGGGAAAATGGGACGTTGCTCAGCAAAAAGTAGTACCCACGGGCCGGACACTGAAGCTCTCCCGGATGTACTACGATGATCCGACCAAATCGCCCAACGAGGAGAAAAACGAAGGCGTCATTGCCGAGCACCAATTTGGCATGACGGTATTCCCCTTCGTCAAGATGAAACGTCCGCCGCTGGCTAATTTCAAACCCATGTACCGGGTGCATCTGGTGGATCGGGACGTGTCGGCTCAGACATTCAAGAACGAATACAAACTCAATTTCTTCGATCAGAATAACCAGCTTATTCCCGTGCCTGACAACCGGGTTCGTCCGCGGAGTCAGAAAGATATTGGTACGGGTGCTAAGTCAGAGGTTCACGTCGTAGAAGCTGATTTCGAACGAATTACGGTTGAAGTAGCGGGCCATCGCGGCGTCATTTTACCGAAATTCGAAGTACGCGAGATGAAGGACACGGTCTTTACCTTCGCCGTCGATTTCGGTACCACCAATACACACGTGGAGTTTACTACTTCCGATGATCGGCAACCGCGGCCCTTTACCATCGACGACGATGTACAGATCGCGACCCTGCATGACCCCACTTTCCCCGAGCGGGATGGGTCATTCAACGGTACGCGAGCCATACCCATTGCCGAACTGGTACCGCAGGAAATGATGCCCGAACACCTGGGTGAAGCGTATCTCTGCAAGTTTCCGCAGCGGACGGCTCTGATCGAAAACCGGCCTAATTTTTCGGGTGAAAATCTGTTCGGCTTCGGGGACTTTAATATTGGATTCCTGTACGAAAAGCGGAATATTCCCAAAGATGACTATACCATTTCAACGAATCTGAAGTGGTCCGATTTCAGTAAAAATATCAAGGCTCAGAAGCGGATTGAAGGCTTCCTGCAGTCGCTGTTGCTATTGATCCGCAATAAAGTACTCATCAACGGTGGAAACCTGGCTCATACCGAATTACTCTGGTTTTACCCCTTGAGTATGGTTGAAAACCAGCGTAATTACTTTGAAGGACTTTGGAACAAGCTGTACGCCGAAACCATCAGTCGCGAGCGGATGCCCCGGAAAGTCCCCGAAAGTATTGCCCCTTTTTACTGGTATAGCCGGGGAGGTGGTAGTAGTCAGCCCATTGATTCCAACATTTACCCGACGGCTCTGATTGATATTGGAGGAGGTACGTCCGACATCGTTATTTTCGAAGGAAACCAGCCGAATATGCTGACTTCCGTGCGTTTTGCCGGTAATGCCGTATTCGGCGACGGCTTCGCCCGGGATGGAGCGGCAGCTCGCAATGGCTTCGTCAAGAAATACGATCCGGAAGTAAGCTCGCACCTGTCGGCTAATTTCAGTAACCTGCACCGGGCTTACGAGTCGATCAAGGCGAACAACCGTTCGGAAGATATTGTGGCGTTTTATTTCTCGCTGAAAAACAACCTGGATTTACGGGAAAAAGCAGCCTACGATTTCAACGACCGGCTAGCCAATGACTCCGATCTCAAGATTGTTCCGCTAGTATTCTATACGGCTCAAATCTACCATTTGGCCCGTTTGATGAAGGCGAAAGACAAGAAGATGCCGCGGTATATTGCCTTCAGTGGAACAGGTTCTAAATTGCTCGACATTCTGACACCCCGAAACGTGGCTCTGGCCGATCTGGCTAAGCTAATTTTCGAAAAGGTATACGATGCCCCCTACCACGCCGATGGGCTTGACATTGTACGTGAACGCAATTCGCCCAAGGAATCGACTTGTAAGGGTGGTTTGAAAATGCCCGGCCTGAATTTCTCCCGTGAAGACGACGGTACGCTGGAAGCCCAGATGGACCGTATCAAAACCGTTTTGCTGGGTACGAAGGAAGATCGTATCGTGGTACGTGGCGATACGTATCAGCACATTGACGGGGAGGTACTGCAGGGCGTAGCCGATGAAGTGAAAGCGTTTGTGGATATGCTCTTTAGTCTGGAGATTTCGTTCAGTGGAAAGTTCGGTGTGAACGAGGGCCGACTGGATCAGTACAAGAACATTCTGCTGCGAAACCTACTACAAAATGTGTACAGTGGTTGGGAAATGCGTCGGGAATCACTCGAAAACCTGAACAGTCCGGTTGAAGAAACACTCTTTTTCTATCCTCTGCTGGGAGCTTTAAATCAGTTAGCCTGGGAAGCGGCCAGTTAGAGCCGTTTGGAAATTTTTATCGACGCGGGCCCGTAGTAGGGTCCGCGTTTTAACCAACCTTGAATCTTCGTATGCGTCGAGTCATCATTCTTGTTTTGTGCCTGTTCTGGACGGTTTCCGGATTTGCCCAAACGGCTTTGGCCCGTAAAGAGAGTACGTTTCAGGAAGCTGGCGGTGTGAATACCAAAGCTACCTACGCTGATTTCTTTAAAAAATTGATGGATTTTTTCCTGGACAACAAGGCTACGCCCAGTGTGGCGGCAGTGCTGCGTCAACTGGAGCCGTACCTGAGTCGGCCCCTGACTGATCAGGACAAGACGAAAGTCAATAAGATTCTTACAGAACTCGAGAACCTGAAAGAACCCGATCCGAAAACGGGCGAGAAGGTGTCGATTCTGAAAACCCGGGTGGCTCTGGGCAGTTTTGTGACGAACCTGCGGACCGAAATCATGGAATCTGAAGTCATTGATAGCGGCGATACAACCGTGGCCGATGGTACGGAAGTTATGCCCGATACGGTAGCTCAGGAGGCTCTCGACGGGGTTCCGGTCTTGCCGACGAAATCAGGCGATTCGCCCTGGATTTGGTGGATCATTTCGGGAGTGAGCATCCTGGCCGCTGCCGGACTGGGTTATTTGTACCTGGACGAGAAAAAGAAACGGGAGCGAATCGACCGGCAAATGCTCAATACTTCAAGTCAGGCGAGCCAGAGCTACATCAAAATGCAGCAACTCGAAAAGCAGGTGCCGCAGTTGATTGAAAAAATCAAAGAATACGAGAATGCACTGAAAGAGTACGACAAGGCTCTGAAAGAGGCTCAGCAGAAAAACGATAATGAACGTAACCGCTGGCTACAGGAAATGCAGAATTTGCAGGCGGCCGCTGCGAAGGAACCGGAAATTGTAAAAGAACCGGAACCCGTAGTCGTACCTTCCCAGCCGCCTCAACCACCCGTTGCTCCGGCTCCCGAAGAGCCCGAACCGATTCCGGAACCTGCTGCGGTTCCAGCTCCAGTAACTGTGGGCGGACTTGAGGTTTTCTATCTGTCGACACCCAACAAAGATGGCTCGTTCCGGGACATTCGGGGAGCACAGTTTGATCCTTCTCAGTCGCTGTATCAGGTACGTCTGACGGGCCCGCTGGATGCGGAATTTGAATTCGTGGACGATCCGGGCTTGGTCAGCGAGGCCCTGCGATATCCGGAAACGTTCCTGGATCCCGTGTGTGATTACGGGGGAGGCATTGAGTATGGAGCCCGCCGGATTATCACCGTTGCCAAAGGAAAACTAGCTAAAGCCAGTGTAGATTCGGATCGCTGGGAGTTGCAATACAAGGCAATTATTCGATTCGAAAATTAAAAGCGATGAGGGTTTGGGGTAGTTACGTGTCAGTACCTTCGGGTGCCTACACGTAACTACCCCAAAGCCTAAGTATCAAACGAAAATCCCACATGACCCAACTAATAGAAATCGTCATTATCCTCGGAATTCTGGTAGCTCAGGGCTGGGTATGGCTGGATACACGGGGTAGAATTAGTCGATTTCGCGAATTAATTCCTGAAGGTTCCGTCTTTAGCCTTCGGAGGTACCGGATACTGCGGCAGGATCTGGAACAGTTGTCCACCGCCGAAGTACTCAAACAGATCGAGAGTCTTTCGCAACGTACGCACGTCAATGATCTGCAACTCGAAGAATTGACCCGTCGGGAAGATCAACTGGTCGTACTCCTTTCCAAAGAGCTCCACGAGGTCATGCGGGCGGAAGCAGAGGTGGAGTTACAGCAGATACGCCAGGACCTCTGGAATTTCAAAACCATGAATCCGGGTCGCGAAACGCTGGAGTTGCCTCTGATTGTCTCGACGGATAAAACCGAGGGCATCGGCAAAATTCTTGAAAGCATCAATACCTACCTGATCCGCAATCGTACCTCGTTGGCGGATTTTAATTTGTTACGCGACATTACCGAACGGAATCTGGATGCGGAAGAAGAAGGCATTAATCTGACCATGCCCATTCCCCTGTACCTGGGTCTGATGGGTACCATGGCGGGTATTGTGATCGGTCTGTTTGCCATGCCAGCCGTAGGGTCAGCCAGCTTTTTACAGGGCGAAGGTGTTAATAACCTCATTGGCGGCGTGAAAATTGCCATGTTGGCGAGTTTAGCGGGTCTGCTGCTGACGGTACTTAATTCCTGGACGTTCCGCAATGCCAAAGCTACCTTGGAGAGCCGTAAACAGGGCTTTTTCTCTTTCCTCCAAACGGAGTTATTACCCATTCTTTCCGAAGGCGTGAACGCGGGCATCTTTGCGACGCTTAACCGGAGTATTCAGGACTTCAGTACCACCTTTCGGGACAATGTGCAGGAACTGAGTGGCATGGTGGATAAAAACCACGCGTCATTGATGGCCCAGCAGAAAGCATTGGATATGCTGCAAAAAGTGGATTTGAATCGGGTCGCTAGCTTTAACATTCAGGTGCTGAGTCAGTTGGACAATAGTCTGGATTCGCTGGAGAAATTCGGCTACTACCTCAATCAACTGAATGGACTGGTGGATAATACGCAGAAAATCGTCGAGCGTACGCAAAACGTCGAAGACATTTCCGTGCAGATTTCCAAAAGCCTTCAACAATCGCAGGATCTATATCTGTACCTGACGAGTCATTTCAAGCAACTGGACCAGCATGGGCAGGCCTTTAATAACAAGGTAGGGCAGTACGATGACTTGATCGATCAAAGTCTGCGGGCACTGGATCGTACCATCCACGATCAGTTGAAAAGTATTGAAGACATCAAAATTCGGGAAATCAACGCGACGGATCAGTATTTCACCCAAAATCGCGATAAACTCAGCAAGCTCGATTACCTGGAGCTGCTCGAACGTAATGCCGGACTCTACCAGAAAGAAAATGCCCAACGGCAGGAGCAGATCCGTCAGCAACTCGAAGCTTTAAGCCGTCAGCAGGGCCAAACCCTGCAACTCATCGAACGCATGGTGAAACGGATGGAAAAAGGGGCCTGGGGACGCATGTTCTCAGCGAAGAGTTAAGCTCGCTTACCCCGATTTATAACCGTCATGGAATGATCGCGGCGTAGCTGGCTAAGGGTCTCAGACGCGAAACCAATCCACCCCGATTAAAAATCGGGGCGAGCTTCTTAACGTTATTAGTCAATCAAATCATTGAAAACCAGACATACCGATTTTTTCTGGCCGAGTTATACCGATCTCATGACGAGTCTGTTCTTCGTCATGCTGGTGCTGTATGTGCTGACGGTCGCCATTCTAAAGTCAAAAGAGGAGGGGTATATCAACGATGCCCTGAAATACCAGAAAATTCAGACCATCGAGCGGGCATTGCAGGAGCTGAACGGAACCTATTTTCGCTATGATGAAAACAACAAACGGTTTCGATTGGGGGTGGACGTTAATTTTAAACCCAACCGGGCCGATATGAGCGAACTCGACGCCCGTACCCGTAGCGGCCTGCTCGAAGCGGGTAAAGTACTGTTCCGAAAAATCAAGAACGTAGCCAAAGAAAACCCAGACGTCAGTTATATGGTTGTGGTAGAAGGGAATGCCCAACGGGCAAACGATAACTGGCAGAGCAGTTTCGGGCGTCAGAATGGGTACGAACTCAGTTATCGCCGGGCCTTGGCTCTGGTGGATTTCTGGAAGCAAAACGGCATCAACTTCGATCAGTTCAAGAATTGTGAAGTGCTGATTGTAGGCAGTGGACATTTTGGGAAATCACGCGATCCCCGGAACGAAAACGCCAATCGCCGGTTTACCATACAGATCACTTCAAAAGTGGGTAAATCGCTATGAAATTTTATTGTTTACTGCTCTTACTCGGCCTGGGGCTGATGAGTTGTGCCGGTTGTTCCAAAAGTGGCAATCACCGACATAACCGTGACACGGTTCGGGTAGCCGAAGAACCGAAATCCTAGCCGACTTCGTTTGAAAAACTAGTATGGTTGCTTTTCCCAACGCCAAAATTAACCTTGGCTTATACATTACCGAAAAACGTTCGGATGGGTATCACAACCTGGAGTCCGTGTTTGTACCCGTAGGCTGGAGTGACGTGCTCGAAATTCTGCCTGCTTCGGAAACAAGCTTCCGGAGTACGGGTTTGCCGATTCCGGGCGAAGCCTCGACCAACCTGTGTCTGCGGGCCTATGAACTGCTACGACAGGATTTCGATCTGTCCCCTGTGCGAATCCACCTGCATAAAGTAGTACCCATCGGAGCCGGACTCGGTGGCGGCTCTTCCGACGCCGCGTTTACGCTCAAACTGCTCAATGCACTCTTTAATCTGAAGCTCAGTGAGGAAGCCCTCGAAGCGTACGCTCGTCCGCTGGGCAGTGATTGTGCCTTCTTCATTCGGAACGAAGCAAAATTCTGCTTTGGAAAAGGCGATGAGTTTTCAGAAATCATGCTTAATTTAGCTGGAAAGTCGATTCTATTGGTTTATCCAGACCTTCACAGTTCAACTGCCGAAGCGTACGCGGGCATTCGCCCACGGGCGGCTGAAGCTCACTGGACGCAAGTAGTACAACAACCCCTTTCTACCTGGAAAGCATCCCTAACGAATGATTTTGAGCAGTCGTTATTTCCCAAGTATCCTCAGCTTGCTCAGATCAAAGAACAGCTTTACGAAGCCGGTGCTGCTTATGCCAGTATGTCGGGGTCTGGTTCGACCGTGTATGGTATTTTTGAAGGAGAAGTACCTGAGGCTCTGTTTCCACAGCTCACCACCTGGCAGGGAAAATTTTAAGTGAGTCAACGGTTTTTAGTTGCAGCTAGGCAGTTTTGATACCGCTATTTCTTACATGCCCATGAAAGACGAACGAAAACAGCTAAAAGCCGGGGACCAAAAACGCCCATCTGAATCTATGACCTGGCTTAGTAAACGCCGCGAGCCTTTTGGATTTATGTTACGCCTGGCCATGTTCGGCAGCGTGCTGATCTTCGTTTTTGTTCTGCTGGCTTACATCCTGCGGCGACACGGGGATACGAACTGGGACAATGTCACCCTGCCCCGTATTTTCTGGCTTTCAACGGCTGTGATTCTTGCCAGTAGTGCTACCCTTCATTCGGCCAAATCAGCGTTCAGGAAAGAACATTTTCTGAATTACCGGATTATGCTCGGGCTGACGCTGGCCCTGGGCGTTAGCTTTGTGGTGCTACAAATCATTGGATGGAACGAAATGCTGCAACGGGGTATCTCCATGCAGGGAAGTCCGGCCGGTGCCTTTATCTACATGATTTCCGGATTACACGTACTGCATATTGTGGGTGGACTATTCTTTCTGGCTCGTAGCTTCTGGGAAGCCCTTCGGAATCACAAGTATTTGGACGCTTATGTTTACAGCGTCAACCCGCCCAACCAGCTGAAGCTAAACCTCATGACTTTGTACTGGCATTTCGTTGATATCCTATGGATTCTGCTTTTTGCCTTCATGGTATATAATCATCGTCGCTAGCGAGGACGAGTCCGTTGAAAATCAGGAACGGCGTAGACTGTAGAGGTGTTCGTCAACCAATACCTGATTTTTAATCATAGCTTGTTTTAAAACGGCTTCTTGCTCAAAGCCCACTTTCTCCAGTACCCGCATCGAGGCCGTGTTAAACGCAAAAACGCCCGCCCATAAGCGGTGTACCTCCGGAAACGTCTGCCAGATATGCTTCACCCACAAGTCAAGGGCCGTCGTCATGATGCCCTTTCCCCAGAAAGGTTCGCCCAGCCAGTACCCAATTTCTGCACTTACCCGGTGAATATCTTGTCCCGGAATCAGTCCTACACAGCCGGCAAAACGATCATCGACTGCGATAGCGGCATTTAGCGTCGGCTGACTGCGGCAGTAGTCAATCCAGCCCCGGGCATCTTCTGGGGTATAGGGATGCGGAAAAATATCTCGAACATTATCATAAATCGAACGGTTATTAGCTAGAAATACTAAATCCGTTTCGTCTTCGGGCAAAAGCGTTCGAATGTGAATGGTCATCGCAAGACAAAGACAGGGTGAAAATCAGGCGTAAAAATCAATTAAAAGAATAAAAGTTCGATCCTTTTTCAAAGAATAGCCCGTAATCCTATCGTTTTTATGAGTGATTTACGCTTGTTTACGCCCCTGACGCTGGGAAATTTAAGCCTGAATAATCGCATCGTTATGGCTCCCATGACGCGAAACCGGGCCAGTGTCGACCATATTCCTACCGAACACATGGCTCTATACTATGCTCAGCGGGCATCGGCGGGACTGATTATTACGGAAGGAACCAGCCCTTCCATCAACGGGGAAGGCTATGCCCGTATCCCTGGTATCTGGAACGAAGAGCAGATTTTGGGCTGGCGAAAAGTGACGGAAGCCGTACATGACCGCGGCGGGAAAATCTTCGTACAGCTCATGCATACCGGACGTATTTCGCATAGCCTGAATATGCACGAAGGAGCCTTGATTGTTGCTCCCTCGGAGGTACGGGCCAAGGGTAACATGCGTACGGATCAGGAGGGAGTACAAGCCCATCCCGTACCCTACGCCATGACCGAAGGCGAAGTGCACGATGCCGTTCTGGAGTTTGTACAGGCGGCTACCAATGCCATTACCGCCGGGTTCGACGGCGTCGAACTTCATGCAGCCAACGGGTATCTGATCGAACAGTTCATTCGCCCCACGACCAACCAACGGACAGACGCGTACGGCGGAACCACCGAGAAATACGCTCACTTCACACTGGAAATAGCCCGCCAAGTGGCGGAAGCCATCGGAAAAGACCGCGTGGGCATTCGTTTGTCGCCCTACGGCGAAATGAATGATATGCCTTATCAGCCAGAGTTTGATGAAATTTACAGGTATTTGGCTGAGCAACTGGGCGAGTATGTTACGTACATTCACCTCATTAATGCAAGCGAAGAGGAAGGATACACAGCCCTTCGGCAGTATGTGCGACAGGTTTTTCCAGGTACACTGATTCTCAATCGAGGATATACGAAAGAGGGGGCGGAGAAAGACTTGGAAACCGGAGTGGCGGATTTGATTTCATTTGGAACCCCATTTATCGCGAATCCGGATTTACCCGAACGTTTCAAGCAGGAAGCTCCGCTAGCTGAAGGCGATCCCAGTACTTTTTATTCGCCCGGTGAAAAAGGGTACACGGATTATCCGAAACTGGATGAAGAATAGCGTAGCATCCTTCGGTATAAGGAATTCTATCAAAAAGCCCCGAACCTTTTTCAGTGTTCGGGGCTTTTTCTTGACTACTGAGCCATCTGACTGGCCTGATACGCTAATTCAAGGGAACGTAAGCCGTTTTCTTCCGTACTTTTTCGCTTGGTAACGCGACCCCGCAAATAGTCCGATTGCTCGGTGAAGAAATCCCGGAGCAAATCCCCGTAGAGGTGTTGCTTATTCGTTTCATCCCCGAAATGAAGCTCTATTTTCTGGAACGCTTCAATGTCTTTATGCCGACCCCGCTGTTGCCGTTCCGGACCGCCGTAGGAGGCCGAAATATTCAGCCGGGCCCCCGGGAAGATGTCGAGTAACTGCTGGGTTTGTTCTTCGTTGACAATGCCCCGCAACGTCAGTCGGGTAGGTACCCATTCTTCGAGCGTAATATCTCCGTGCTCAAATACGATTCGTAATTCCTGACGGTCCAAGCGGCCCGGCTGCGTGAAGCCGTGGTAAAAATTAACGAGTATGTCGTTTTCGTATTTCACAATGGCTTGTACCTGTTCTTCAATACCGCTTTCGGGCCGTAAGACCCGTTGGGCGGCCACGACCGTTCCGGCTCCCAGCCAGTATTCAAATAAATCGAAAAAGTGAACGGCGTGTTCGATAAAAATACCGCCACTAATCTCCCGATTCCAGAACCAGTGGGTAGGAGCCAGGCCTTCATCGCTGGCGTAGTTTTCAAAGAAACCGTGAATGGGTTTTCCCAGTAAATTACGCTTGATGATCTGCTGAACCCGGCCAATCATGGGATTGTACCGTTGCATCAGATTGGTAATAATGACTAGACCCCGTTCTTTGGCGAGTGCCAGCATTTCCCTGCCCTGGTCGGGCGTGAGTGCCAGTGGTTTTTCACAAATGACGTGCTTGCCGTTTCGCAGACAAAGCATGGCCTGTTCATAGTGCAGGGAAGGAGGCGTAGCCAGATAAATGACATCTACATCCGTACGGGTTGCTAATTCTTCGGGTGTTTCCAGCAGATCGGCTTTAAACCGGCGAGCGGCCTGTTTTGCCTGTTCGCGGAAGGTGCCGGCAATAGCAATAAGTTGGGTATCAGGAACCTGTAAGAAGTGTTGGGTAGCAAATAGCCCAAATCCGCCCATGCCAATAACGCCGAGGCGGAGAGTTTCGTAGGGAAGCGATTGCATTGACTGGAAGGTTGTTTCAGCTTTACCACCAAAAAACCTGTACCGCTAAACTTCCGGCAGCGTCTCAATTTGTACGATGGCGTCCCGATTGAGCGGACCGTACAGATGAGGGAAGAGTTCGCCCCCGGTAGACGCTTCGTAGCGTAGAGGGGCTGAAAATCGGGTTTCGTCCAGGTGTAGTACTAATAAAGGTCGCACGCCCGCGTAATAGCGTTCCAGTACACCCGCTACCTGTTCCTGTGTACTCAGGTGAATGAACCCTTCTTCCGCAAAGGTTTCGGGGGTGTAGGGATTTGCTTCCTCTAGTGCCGACCAATAGGCTGGCTGAACAACGTGATATAACATGAGCAGTAAAGATGTAAGGCTGGATACCGAAAAAGGTACTAAACCAGCCGATTGTATAAAGTTTTATTTTTTGACGGATGACGTATAGTTTGGCATGGTATTCCTAAGTTTTTATATAACTATTCATTAATTATTATACAGCCTGGAATGCTCGCTTGACGCCTTAAGTAGTTTTTAATGATTCATTAAGCTCAGCCTAAGGCTTCATGCCTACGTTTGTTCAGCACAAAACCAGTTAGACCATGATAGTAGAACCCATTCATGTATTAGCCTGGTCAAGGCTCCGCCGTCGCAAATTACGTCATCTTCGCTTGTTACCGAATTTCGAAAATGCTCCTTTGCTTGGCATTGGTACCTTAGTCGCCGGAATTGCTTACCTGCTTATTATGGGAGGAGTCGCTTAAAGCCTTCCTGCTTTTGCTTCCTGTTTGGTCCGAACTAGACGATTATTTTATCGAAAGGACCCATTTATTTTCTGAAACGAGCCGTTGCGTTCGCGGTTATCTTCCCGTTTTGAGATGCGTATACCTGTTCTTTTGAACGGTTAAGCATGCATTCCTCGGGGAGACTGTCGTCGCTCAATGTCTGGAAAAACTGGAAGTCTATTCCTCGTTTTTCCCCAGCCCAGCCGTTTCTTCACTCCTAGGGCGGGTTTTTGTAAGGAATGCCTATGAATCTGCCACCGAACTCTATGAAACGACTTTTCATAATTTCCAATCGATTACCCATTCAGTTAGTACGGCAGGAATCAACCGTACAATTGCTGGAAAGTGCGGGTGGCTTGGCTACCGCATTAAAAAGCTATCTACAAGCTCAGGACCGCTCTTCCTTTGAACCCGAAGAAGTAGTATGGGTAGGCAATGCTGATTTTAGTCGTGAGCTTTGGGAAGAATTTCAACAGAGCAAACGTTCGACCGGAACATTTAAAATTGAGCCACTCTGGCTTGATGATGATGTGAATGATGGTTTTTACAACGGTCTTTCCAATTCAACCATCTGGCCGCTCTTCCATTATTTTCCATCATTTGCTGAATTTAAAGAACCCAATTGGCAGGCGTATCAACAGGCAAACACTGTGTTTGCGGATCGTCTGGCCGAATTATATCAACCTGACGATGTCCTATGGGTACAGGATTACCACTTGATGTTATTACCGGCCATGTTACGGGAGCGTTGCCCGGAAGCAACCATTGGTTTCTTCCTGCACATTCCTTTTCCCTCGTTTGAGGTTTACCGCATGTTGCCCAACCGCTGGCGGGAAGGGTTACTGCAGGGAATGCTGGGAGCCGACCTCATCGGATTCCATACCAACGATTACGTACAGCATTTCGAAAAATCAGTTCAACGGCTGTTAGGGATTGAAAGCAAACTACGTTTTGTTCAGATTCCCAACCGTCCGGTACGTGTTGATCTCTTTCCCATTAGTATTGACTACGATCGGTTCAACTCCTCTTATCGTCTGCCCGGAGTTGTCGCCGAGCGGGAAGCCATTCATCAGCAGTTACAGGGAAATAAACTTCTCTTTTCGGTGGATCGGCTTGACTATACGAAAGGCGTCTTGAACCGATTACAGGGATACGAGAAATTCCTGGAAAACCACCCGGAATGGCACGGTAAGATCAACTTTGTTATGGTTGTAGTACCCTCCCGTAGCGAAATCACTTCGTACGGGGAACGGAAGCAGATGATCGAAGAAAACATCGGTCGGATCAACGGGCGTTTTGCTACGGTCAGTTGGCAGCCGCTGGTCTATCAGTATCGCAGTCTTTCCTTCGAGCAACTGTGTGCCTACTACACGGCTTGCGATGTGGCATTAATCACCCCAATTCGGGATGGTATGAATCTAGTAGCCAAAGAGTTTATCGCCTCCCGCCAGGACGAACAAGGCGTATTGATTCTCAGTGAAGTAGCCGGAGCCGCCGCTGAATTAGGCGAGGCTTTACTTATTAATCCTACGGATCGGGTAGGGATGGCTTTAGCTATTGAAGAAGCCCTGTCCATGCCCGTTAAAACGCAGGCTGAGCGAATCAAACGCATGCAAACCCGTATTCGGGACTATGACGTGGTCCAGTGGGCGGATGATTTTTTAACCCAATTATTTAATGCTAAAGCCCAGCAAAACCAGTGGGAAGTACGCCTGCTGAATGTGGCATTACGCAAAGAACTTATGGATAATTATCAGAAAGCCCAAAAGCGGCTTTTATTGCTGGACTACGACGGTACGCTAGTTCCCTTCGCTAAGTTTCCCGATTTAGCCCGACCCAGTGAACGAGTGATTGAGTTGTTGAGCGAGTTGGCTAATGTACCCCAGAATCGCATTGTCATCATTAGTGGTCGGGATAAAAAGACGCTGGAAAACTGGTTCGGATCGCTCTCGATTCAACTGGTTGCCGAACACGGAGCGGCGGTACGATTGCCGGATGGAAACTGGCAGGAAAACCCGGAAGCTTTTCTGCCCGAATGGCGAAGCAATATTCAGCAGGCCATGAATCTGGCCGTACAACGTTGTCCGGGAACCTTTGTGGAAGAGAAAACGCACTCTCTAGCCTGGCATTACCGGAATACCGGAGCTGATCTGGGTTTTGCCCAGTCCCGTGAGCTCATTGATACCTTACATGGACTGACGGGCCATCAGCTACAGGTAATTGATGGAAACAAGGTCGTAGAGGTACGGGTGACGGGCGTAGATAAAGGAAGCGTTGCCAGCCGTTTAGCCTCGGATGATCAGTATGATTTTATTTTGGCCATTGGCGATGATCGTACCGATGAAGACATGTTCCGGACACTGGCCGACCGGGCCATTACTATTAAAGTAGGGCAGCAGAAAACGCTGGCTCGCTACAGTCTGCCAGATACGGGAGCTGTCTTAAGTTTCCTGCAACGCTTCACCAGTATGGACACACCGCCCAATGTAGAATTAACACCTAATCCGCATCTGGCTTCTGCTTAAGGCAGCGTCAGTGGGTAGTAAAAATGGGAAGAGCCTAGCTCTTCCCATTTTTTTGTGCTCCCACGTATCGGCTTGAGAGCCCCAGCAGCTACCTATCTAAAATCCCCGGATTGGTCGCAAATACCTATCGAAATTGTATTTTATCTGCTTTATAACTTGAAATTCTAATTAAAATTTAATTCCTTTGAAGTAGTTAATAGCCAGATTTTAGTTAAAGAGAAGTTGACAAACAGAATAATAATGCGAATGTATCTCTGTTTGATGGTATTTTTTCTACTAGGTACCTCCGCCTATGGTTTACCTTTCTGGGTGGAAAATAATTGTACTTTAGAAAGAAATACTTCTACTTTTATGGCAGACAAAGATCCGGATTGTAAGAAAAAAATCCGGTATTGGAAGAGTGACAGTACGCCAGATGACGAACACTGGGATACGAATTCCGGGGAAGAACATAGCCACCATGTTTCCGACTTCCATCACCTCGACGCTGCCCTATTAACTTCTCAGTCCCGGCGTTTCTGGCTGATTCTTCTCAAACAAGCCGGTTTATTTCAGTATTGCAGCCATTATCAATCGATTGATGGCGTTTTGATTAGTCCACCCCCGCAGTTGGACTAATTTCCTCCTTTCCATTTCTCAGCTATTTCTGGCTGGGCCAGTTGCTTATTCTTTACTGAAACCAATGGATACACAGGGTAGTCCTTGTTGTATCCCTGACCGCTATGATCGATAAAATTATCGCATTCAGCGTCCGAAGTCCGTTTACGATTGGACTTCTGGTGCTGGTAATGGCCATTTGGGGTGGCTATTCATTAAAAACACTACCCATTGACGCAGTACCTGATGTAACCAACCAGCAGGTAGATGTAATTACCAATTCTCCGAATTTATCTTCTCTCGAAATTGAACGATACATCACCACGCCCCTGGAAATGGCCATGGCCAATATTCCGGGATTGACGGAAGTGCGTTCCTATTCCAAATTTGGTTCATCCGTGGTAAAACTGATTTTCACGGATGATACGGATATCTACTGGGCTCGTCAGCAAGTCTTTGAACGCCTGACACAGGTACAGGCCGAAATTCCGGAAGGAGCCGGTACGCCCATCCTGGGACCCGTATCGACGGGTTTGGGCGAAATTTTTCAATACGTTATTCGTCCGAAAGACCTCAATAATAGTCCCTATACGCTGACCGAAATCCGTACCATTCAGGATTGGGTCGTACGGCGTAAATTACTCGGTTTGCCCGGCGTGGCCGACGTAAGTGGTTACGGAGGATACGCCAAAGAATATCAGGCTCAGATCAAAACCGACCGCATGCGGGCACTGGGCGTTACGGTAGATGAATTATACGAAGCTCTGAACAAGGGCAACAGCAATACGGGCGGTGCCTACATTGAAAAGGAAAACAAGGCATTTACCATTCGGGGTATTGGTCTGGCTGCTTCACTCGAAGATATTGCCAATGCTGTAGTGAAGAAAAACGGGAGTGTACCCATTCTGGTCAAAGACGTAGCCGATGTAGAATTTGGCCACGCTTTACGTTTTGGAGCTTTGTCCAACAACGGTGAGGGCGAGGTCGTCGGCGGTTCCATTCTGATGATGAAAGGAGCCAACGGAAACGAAGTAATTTCCCGTTTGAAGGAGCGTTTCACCGAAATTCAGAAAGAATTGCCCCCTGGACTCACCATCGAGCCTTTCCTGGATCGTTCGAAGCTGGTGAACGCCGCCATTGCAACAGTAGCAAAAAACCTCGTGGAAGGGGCCATCATCGTCATGATTGTCATTCTGATCTTCCTGGGCAACTGGCGGGCCAGTTTGCTCGCGGCTTCGGTTATTCCGCTGGCCATGCTCTTTGCTTTTATCTGGATGAAGGAATTTGGAGTGGTTGGAAACGTGATGAGTCTGGGAGCGATTGACTTTGGTTTGCTGGTCGATCCCGCGATCATTGTCGTCGAGTCCGCCGTACTTTTCCTGGCCCTACGTATGAGTAAATTCCAAGGCAAGAAAATGACTTTCGCGGATCGGCAGGAAGTTGTTATTTCGGCGGCGGCGGAAGTAAAAAAATCGGTGATTTTCGGTGGACTGATCATCCTCATCGTATACGTTCCCATTCTGACGTTGCAGGGCATCGAGGGTAAGATGTTCTCGCCCATGGCCAAAACGGTAGCCTTTGCCATCATCGGGGCCTTGTTACTGGCGGTTACCTACGTACCGATGATGTGTGCCGTCATGTTACGACCGCCGAAGTCGGCACACCACGATGGCTTCTCGGAAAAAATTGTTCAGTTCTTCCTTAAAGGACTGCGTCCCGTGGTACGGGCGGGCTTACGCGTGAAATGGGCGGTGATTCTGTTTGCCCTGGCTGTACTGACTGCCGGGATTATCGGTTTCGGGAAAATCGGGGGTGAGTTTATGCCGCAGATTCAGGAAGGCGACATGGTCGTGGATATGGATTTGCCCGTGGGTACGCCACTGACGGAATCGATTCGCCAGAGCCAGATTTTTCAGGCGGGGATTATGAAAGAATTTCCGGATGAGGTCGAAGGAGTTGTCTCAAAAATTGGTACGTCCGAAGTGAAAGTCGATCCCTTGCCGCTGGAATCGCAAGAGGTATACGTCGAACTGAAGGATAAAAAGCACTGGACCAAGGCGACCAATCAGCAGGAACTGGCGATCAAGATGAATGAGTATATGTCGCAGTTCCCCGGTCCACTCTACGCCATTTCGCAACCGATCGAAAGCCGGGTCAACGATATGATTTCCGGAGCCCGGACGCAGGTAGTGGTACAGTTATACGGAACGGACCTGGATACGCTGGTAAAGAAAACCAAGCAGATCATTCAGATCGTACGCAATGTACCCGGAGCCGTAGACGTGAAAGGGAGCAAGGTATTTGGTCTGCCGCAGTTGAATATTCACTACGACCGGCAGCGGATGGCGGTATACGGAATCAAGGTTGAACAGGTGAACCGAGCCATTCAGATGGCCTTCGGGGGAGCGACGGCGGGTGTGGTCTACGAAGATGATCGTCGTTTTGACGTAACGCTTCGACTGACGGGCGAAGACCGGACGCGTCCCGAAAACATCGAAAACCTGCTCATTAACGATCAGAATAATAACCCGATTCCATTGCGGGACATTGCCACCATCTCGGAAACCATTGGACCCTCGGAGATTGTACACGAAAATATGAAACGGGTCGTAAACCTGGGCTTCAACGTCCGGGGCCGTGACTTGCAGTCGGTGGTAAGCGACGTGATCAAACAGGTGGACGCCAAAGTAAAACTCCCCAAGGGATACGAGATCAACTACGGAGGCGACTTCGAGAACTTTGGACGGGCGAAAGACCGGCTTTCGATTGTCGTACCGATTGCCCTGCTCGTCATCTTTGGCCTGTTGTATCTGACCTTCCGCAATTTCCGCGACAGCTTCCTGATTTACGCCGTAGTACCCTTGTCGGCGGTGGGAGGGGTATTCTCACTGCTGATTCGGGACATGAACTTCAGTATTTCCGCCGGGGTTGGCTTTATCGCTCTGTTTGGGGTAGCAGTATTGAATGGAATTCTACTGGTCAGTCACTTCAACGCCCTGGGTGATGAAGGGATCGACGACCCCAACGAGCGGGTACTGAAAGGGATTGAAGAACGCTTCCGCCCGGTACTGATGACTTCGTTTGTGGCGGCACTCGGCTTTATGCCCATGGCCTTGTCAACCAGTGTAGGTTCAGAAGTACAGAAGCCCCTGGCAACGGTGGTGATTGGGGGTCTGCTGACGGCTACGGTTCTGACTCTCATTGTCTTACCGATTCTGTACGCCATGTTCGCTGGGAAGCCGAAAAAAGGTGGGTTGACGGGTGGTGTAAAAGCCAAAGCGGTACCGGTTACCACTACCATTGTTCTACTACTCGCTACGGGTCTGCTGGCTGCTACGGCCCAGATCACGCCTAACCAGGCCATTCCTACGAAACCCGAAGTAGGAGCTGTTGAAGATGTACGCGAACTAACGCTGGATCAGGCTTTGAACTTAACCAGACAACACAATCCCCAGACGCGTCTGGCCGATCTGCGAATTGAACGGGAGCAGGTACTCTTGCCCGCAACGCTCAATATTGAGCCACCCCGTATTTACACGCAGGCTCCGAGTGGCGAGAACTATCGGTTGGGTTTTTTCCAGACGATCCAGTTTCCTACCGTTTACAGCAACCAGCGAAGAGCTCAGAAACAACTGGTGAAAGTAAATCAGGCGGAAAAGAACGTGACGTTTAATGAACTCTCGTATCAGGTTCGCTCGGTTTTTAACGACATTCTGTACTACGAACGGGTGATCCAGAACTTCGAAAAGCAGGATAGTCTGCTTTCGAATTTCGTTCGGGTGACGGACGTACGCCTGAATGTCGGACAAATTTCTCGAATTGAACGCCTGAATGCCGAGTCTCAATACCGTGAAAATCAGATTTATCTGAAACAGTCGCGAGCCCGGCTTCGCGGCTCCCGTATCCAGCTCTGGATTCTGACGGGGCTGGCTCCGGATAGTACACGAAAAGTCAGAGGAGATTTTAAACGACTGAACTACGCTTCGACCATTTCAGCGTCGGATACGTCTTTTTCTTCGAACCCTCGGGTAGCGTATTTCGAAGAAAATCGCCGGTACAATGAAAAGTTACTGCAAGTTGAAAAAAGCCGGCAATTACCCGGTATTTCATTAGGCTACATGAATCAGGGCAGCAGGGAAACACCAGCGGTCTACCGTTGGGAGTTTGGTCTGACGGTACCGCTCTGGCAGTGGCAGTACCGTTCCCGTCAGGCGGGGGCCCGTAAGGATATTGAAATTGCCCAGCAACAGATTTCGCTAAGTGGCTACGAGCTACGGGGTGCTTATGATAAAGCGGCGTCGGATTACCGCACCTACCGGGAGTCGCTGGACTATTATGAAACCTTTGCCCTCAATCAGGCAGACGAAATCGTCAAAGCCGCTCAGGATAGTTACCGCCTGGGAAGCATTGGCTACTACAACTTTCTGCTGAACCTGCAGCAGGCGTTCCAGATCCGGGCTGAATACCTGGATGTTGTCCGGAACTACAATAACTCGATCATCACCATTCAATACCTGAAAGGAGAATAACCCATGAAAAAGAACTTTTTGCCCCTGTTGGCCCTGCTGGGCCTGAGTGGCTTCTTAAGTAGTTGTTCGGATAGTGACGCGGAATCCAAGGCGGAAGAAAAACCGGCCCAGGTAAGCGTAAGTGCGGATTCCTTGCAATTATCCATGAAGCAACTTGAATCAGTTAACGTTGATCTGACGGGTTTTGAAGATCGACAACTGCGTCCGGTTATCAACGCCAACGGAAAGATTAAACTGTTCCCGGATAGCAGATCCGAAGTACACAGTGAAGTGGAAGGTCATGTCGACCAGATTTACGTGCGGGAAGGCCAGTTTGTGAAGAAAGGACAACCCTTGATGAAACTGACCAGTGGAGAGTTTCTGGAGCTGAAAAATCAGTACATCACGGCGAAAAGTGAAGCCGACTTCCTGGAAATTGAATTCAAGCGGCAGGCTGAATTGCGGAAAAGTAACGTCGGTGTACTGGCTGATTATCAGGCTACGGAAGCCAAGTTGAATGCGGCCATTGGGCGGGAAAAGGCCTTCAAAGCCAAATTGGCTCTGCTGGACTTCAATGCCACTCAACTCAACGATATTCGCAAAGCCGTCGTCTCACCCGAACTCATCATTCGTGCTCCCATTAGCGGTTCGGTTTATAAAGTACACCAGAATCTGGGTAAGCTGGCGACGCCAACCGATCCGCTGGTTGATATTCTGAATACCGAACAATTACAGGCAAACGTATATGTGTACGAGAAAGACGCGGAGTTAATTCAGGTTGGGCAGAAGGTAGAATTGACCTTCCCAAACTCGGAAATTGGAGCCGTACAGGGAACCGTAGCCAGCGTAGCCCGGGCTCTGGATGCCGAAAATGGAGCAATTACGTTGTACGTGAATTTCAAACGCCCGCATACGAATGACATCATTTTCTCGGATATGAACGTTCGGGCGAAGATTGTAGGAGCCAGCGAGCGGAAAAGTTCGAATACACTGCCGCGTACGGCCATTCTGGATGACGGAGAAGGTACCTACATTTTCGGTACCAGTCAGCCACAAGCCGCCAAGATTCCTTTACGAAAACTGAAGGTAGAAATCCAGAATGAAGGCGAAGAGTATGTGCAGGTGAAAGTGCTGGAAAAGGTACCCAATACGATTAAGGTTGCGTATAAAAATATACTGGCATTGGAAGCCGAACGCAAGAAAAACGAGTAAGGATTTATGTAAGGATGTAGTAAAAAAGCGGCTCTTGTAGGGCCGCTTTTTTAGTGATTGTATCGATTTGTCCAGCAAATCAGGAGAATGAGAGGGAAGATAAGGCAATGAGAGCAATGATGATCAGCAGAAGACCAAAGAAGCCCAGTGATAAACCTGTAATCGCAAACCCACGACCTTTGTATTCAGAGCTATGACGGTTAATCTTGCTTAATCCGACAAACCCGAAAACAATAGCGACAATCGCTCCCAGTAAAAATAAAAGCCCGCTACCGATCAATAAGACGTCCAGCAAAGCCAGGAAGCCAGCGATGAAAGAGACGACAGAAATGGGTTCCGTACGCCGGGAATCAGCCGTACGCTTCGCTTTAGCGTGAAGCTTTTGAACCTTCTTCGTAACCATTTTCGTCAGTAACCGTTGACGAAACCCAACTTTCGTCTGCTGACTGGCAGAGGCCTCGGCTGATGTTACGGCATGGGCTGGGATAGAAGTTGCCAGACTGGGAACTGCTGAAAGAACAGGAATGGCCGAAGCCAGTAATTCTTTTTTAGGAATAAGCGGGATAGAGGTGGTGTCAGGCTTAGTAGCGACTTTCTTACGTTCAATGAGCGGTGGGGTAGATTTGGCGAAGTACGCGTAGTTGGTTTTTTGACACGAGGTTAACGCAACCAGACTTAGTAAAGTCAAGGTAAATAACTGTTTCATACTTGATGGACAATGGTGGATTAATTACTAACAGCGAGCGAAAATGAAAAGAATATTTTTGATTTCCTAATTGAGATTTCATCAAAAATAAAGGGAAGCGAAGCATAAGAAAAATAGCATAGTTAATCCTAATCTTTTGATCAAATTAATTCTTATACAAAGAAAAAATAGTTACAGGTAGATAATTGATAGTAAAAATTAGTTTCACTTTACTAACTATTTAAATCCTTAAAATTAATGATTTAATCTCTGAATCAGAATAAGTTAAGATGTGTAAAAACGTTCTTGTACGGATATTTATTTTGAACCTAGAATATACGTAAGTTTAACTGGGAGCGAGTATGTACTAATTAGATAGTACGTGTGCTTAATGTAGGAAGCTAAAGATAAAAATACGATGTATTCGAGTAGGAGATAAAAACAAAGCAGGCGGCCCGTAAGAGTCGCCTGCTTTGTTTTTAAGGATTTTTCTTGGTTTTGGTTGCCGTTTTGGTGGTGGTCTTCGTATCACCATTGGCTCCTTTCACAGTCGAAGTTTCTACCTTCTTGGAGACGTTTTTGCTACTTCCTTCAGAAGTTGGGCTCGTCGTTTTTTTGCTGGAAACGTGTTCCGTTTTTTTCTTCGTTACCGTTTTTTTGGTTACAACTACGGGCTGTTGAGCGAATGAACCGAAGCTAAGAGCGGTCAGTAACAGAGCAATGCTGAACGTTTTCATGGTATCAGGGTGAAAAATGAATAAAATACGAAAGCTTATTCCACAAGGGATAAAGCTATATCCGTACTCAAAATTTTTGTACCGCTGATTTACAAAACGCTTTATTTGGGGCTTTTTTAATTCCCATTTAATCTTTAGTACAGCGTCAGCATTACTTCAAGGCCTGCTTAATTTCATCCATCGTACTTCGGTATTCAGCCAGTTTCTGAGCCTTCCTGTAATACTCCCGAGCCTGATCTTGCTTGCCGGAACGATCCGCAATACGGGCGAGTCCGCAATAAGCCATGGCGTGGTAATCCTGCGTATACTGTTCGCTTATTTTGTTTTGCAGGGCTTTATGGTAATAAGAAGCAGCAGCGGCATCGTTTTTCTTTCCTTTTTCCAGAATCAATCCCAGAAAAACTTCACCCGATGATTTAAAAACCACTTGTTTTTTCTGGGCTAGTTGCTGAGCCAGTGGTTCGGCGTCAGCGTATCGGCCCGCCAGCGTAAGAGCTTCCGTGTGTCGCGTCAGGTAAACCGGATTGTTTGGATATTCTTTTAGTAAAGGCGTCGAGTAAGTCAGAGCTTTTGCTGGATTACTTTCATGTTTGATCAGGACATACACCAGATAATACGCGGCTTCCGTTTTGGTGAAAATGCCTCTCTGGTAACCCGTTTCCATCTGTTTCAACCCCAGCGTTTTATTGCCATTTTGAAAAAAGACCATGATGGGTTTTACGATGGGGTGATCCTGCGGATACTGTTCGCGGTAATAATTATAGAGGCCCGTTGAAAAGAAAAATTCCGGGTTTTGTTCCGTCAGCTTGAACCCTTTCTTCATGTAGTTATAAGTACGCTTGGCTTCCGAAGCGGCTTTCATAAACTCGCCACGGTCCGATTCCAGCATCGCCAGATAACTATGGGAGGCCAACAGAAAAAACGTCGCTTCTGTATCATGTTTATCAACGGACTTCATCTGTTCCGCCTGTTCCAGCGACTGATTCAGATACGACTGATACCGACTGGCCGCCGAAGCGTTCTCAGACACGGGCAGGTACTGCCAGTAGGTCTGAATCGCCAGTAGTAACGCATTGACCGGGTGATTCGGATATTTGGCTTTGATCTTTTGTTGCAAAGGTTCGGCTTCTTTGAATTCGAAATTGTAAATGTTTTTGAGGGCTTCAATGACTTGCTGCTGGGTTTCGCGATCGTTGAGAATCTGAGACTTAGCGGAAGGGATTTGGAAAATAAAGAACGGAAGCAGCAGAAGAAGGCGTAAATAGGTATGATTTTTCATGACTGGGGTTTACAAATGGGTATGCAAAAAGTGGGGTACTTGCTGGAAATTTTAAAAACATTGAGCCGTTAAAGATAGGGTGCATTTAACCCATAACCGTAGATTTGTCGGAAGGAAACGGATGCGGCGGACTAACCGTTCGCCGAAATACGTCCGGTTGAGGACTATGATTCATTATCAGACTTTTACTCTGGATAACGGCTTGCAGGTATATGTGCTCGAAGATCACACCACGCCCATGGCAGCCGTCAATATTTTGTACAACGTGGGTTCGCGGGATGAAAACCCCGAAAAAACGGGATTTGCCCACCTCTTCGAGCACCTGATGTTTGGCGGCTCGAAACACATTCCCGATTACGATACACCTCTGCAACGGGTAGGTGGGGAGAATAACGCATTTACGTCGCCCGATATTACTAACTATTACATCACCTTACCGGCGACGAATCTGGAAACGGCTTTCTGGCTGGAGTCGGATCGGATGATGTCGCTATCCTTCGATCCGCAGGTGCTGGAAGTACAGCGAAATGTGGTGATTGAAGAATTCAAACAACGCTACCTTAACCAGCCCTACGGTGATGTGTGGCTGAAGCTTCGACCCCTGGCGTACACAAAACACCCGTATAGTTGGGCGACCATCGGCAAGGAAATCAGCCATATCGAAGAAGCAACGCTGGAAGATGTGCGGAACTTCTTTTTCCGGTATTACGTGCCGAGCAATGCCTTGCTGGTGGTAGCCGGAAATGTAACCGTAGAACAGGTAAAAACCCTGAGCAAAAAATGGTTTGAACCCATTGCCGCCGGTCAGCCGTATCAACGGGCTTTGCCTGAGGAGCCCTTACAAACCGAGGCCCGTTTTCAGGAAGTTGAAGCCAAAGTACCCCTGGACGCTCTGTATAAAGTTTATCACATGCCGGGTCGGTACGAGGCCGGGTATTATCCGGCCGATTTGCTGGCGGATATTCTGGGCCGGGGAAAATCGTCACGCCTGTATCGCAAGCTGGTGAAAGAACAGGCTTTGTTTAATTCCATTAATGCGTATCCTACGGGTAGTCTGGAACCTGGCTTATTCGTCATTCAGGGTAACCTGAATCAGGGCGTATCAATTGAAGAAGGCGAAAAGGCCATTCAGGAAATCATTGATGAACTGCTGGCGAAAGGACCCATGGAATCGGAAGTACTTAAAGTAAAAAATCAGGCTGAAGCCACCCTAGCCTTCTCCGAAATTGAGTTACTGAATCGGGCGATGAATCTGGCTTTTGCGGCTAACGCCGGAAACGTCGAATGGGCCAATATGGAAGCAGAACGCATTCAGGCCGTATCGGGCGAACTGATTCAGGCGGCGGCCCGTAACATTCTTCGTCCCGAAAACTGTTCAACCTTGTATTACCGGGCTTCGGCTTAATGTTCAGCGTTTCGGGAAAGATTTGGCCCGGAACGCCCAATCCTTACTATCCATGTTACAGTCGATTATTCAACAGGAATTATCAGAAGCTCAACAAGTACTGGATCGCTTTTTAAACGATCCTAAACATAGTCAGCACATTGAAGACGCTGCCCGCTTACTGGCTGTGGCGATTCAGAACGGCAACAAAATCATTTCCTGCGGAAACGGCGGTTCGCATTGTGATGCCATGCACTTTGCCGAAGAACTCACGGGTCGCTACCGAAACGATCGCCGATCACTACCGGCCATTGCGATTTCCGACGTGAGTCATTTATCCTGCGTATCCAATGACTACGGCTACGATCACGTATTTAGCCGTTTTGTGGAAGGCATGGGCTTTGCCGGGGATGTACTGGTTGGAATCAGTACGTCCGGAAATTCGGCTAATATCATCAAAGCGGTAGAAGCCGCCCGTTCCAAGGGCATGAAGGTATTGATTCTGACCGGAAAAGATGGAGGCAAACTGGCCGGACAGGCCGACGTGGAAATCTGCGTACCGCATTTTGGCTACGCGGATCGTATTCAGGAGATTCACATTAAAGTGATTCACATTTTAATTTTATTGATTGAGAAGTTAGTGGTCGAACAAAACGACTAACGTCCCTTCTTTGCGTCTGTTAAAACACAGTATTTCACTTGTAATGGTGATACTGTGTTTTATTTGTGAATGGGCTTTGGATGGGGACGGATATCCCTGTGGGCAAGGTCAGACATAACCCTCTAAACTGAACACTGAAACATGCAAGAAGAAAAGAAACTCCGTTCACAGGACTGGTTTGGCAAGACGGGCAAAGACGGTTTCATTTACCGGGCCTGGATGAAAAACCAGGGCTTTCCGCACCATGAATTCATGGGCAAGCCCGTTATCGGAATCTGTAATACCTGGTCGGAGTTAACGCCCTGTAATGCCCACTTCCGCGAACTCGCCGAATGTATCAAGCGGGGCGTGTGGGAGGCCGGGGGCTTTCCAGTAGAATTTCCCGTCATGTCTTTGGGCGAAACCCTCATGAAACCTACGGCCATGCTGTATCGCAACCTGGCCAGTATGGACGTGGAGGAATCCATTCGCGGAAATCCCATCGATGGCGTCGTGCTGATGTGCGGTTGTGACAAAACAACGCCCTCCCTGGTGATGGGAGCAGCGAGCGTGGACTTGCCCAGTATCGTCATCTCGGGCGGACCCATGCTGGCGGGGCACTTCAAAGGCCGTAAGATCGGTACGTCGGATGTCTGGCGTTTTGCCGAAGCCTACAAAGTAGGGGAGATGTCGCAGGAAGAATTTATTGCCGCTGAAGGCTGTATGGCCCGTAGTGCCGGGCACTGTGCGGTGATGGGCACGGCCTCCACGATGGCATCCATGGTCGAATCGCTGGGCTTGACTTTGCCCGATAATGCGTCCATTCCAGCGGCGGATTCCCGCCGAAAAACCATGGCCCACATGACGGGTCGCCGGATCGTGGAGATGGTTCGCGAGGACCTGACCATGTCCAAAGTACTAACCCGAAAGGCCTTTGAAAACGCAATCATGGTCAATGCCGCCATCGGGGGCTCTACCAACTTTGTCATTCACTTAATGGCGATTGCGGGTCGGATTGGCGTGGAGCTGGACTTGCAGGATTTTGATCGCTTGTCCGAAAATATTCCTTTCATTGCCAATATTCAGCCTTCAGGCGAGCACTTCTTTGAGGATCTGTATTACGCGGGCGGCTTGCCCGCGGTAATGAAAGAGCTTTCCAATTCGCTCAACCTGGATGCTCTGACCGTAACCGGACAAATGATGGGGGAAAACATTGTTTTATCCAATGCTCATAACCGTGAAATCATTGCTTCCGTCGATAATCCCTTCAAACCCAACACCGGGCTAGCCGTACTGAAAGGCAATCTGGCCGTGAATGGAGCTGTACTTAAGCCCTCGGCGGCCAGTCCGCACCTGATGACGCACACGGGCCGGGCGGTTGTCTTTGAAGACATTGACGATTACAAAGCCCGGATTGACGACCCGGATCTGGACATTGACGAAACCTGTGTCATGGTATTGAAATACGTCGGACCGAAGGGATACCCCGGTATGCCGGAAGTAGGAAATATGGTTTTGCCGAAGAAGCTCCTGGAAAAAGGCATCCACGATATGGTCCGTATTTCCGACGGTCGGATGAGTGGTACCGGTTTCGGTACGGTCGTCCTGCACGTTTCACCCGAAGCGGCCATTGGAGGCACACTGGCTCTGGTACAAAATGGCGATCTAATTACGCTGGATGTACCCAATCGTAGCCTGCACCTGCACGTATCCGATGAGGAACTGGCCGAACGTAAAAAGCTCTGGGAGCCGCTTGAACTGGGTTACGAACGCGGTTATACCAATTTGTATCTGAATCACGTCCAGCAATCGCACCAGGGAGCTGATATGGATTTTCTGGTTGGAAAATCCGGAACCTGGAAATTGCGGGAATCGCATTAGAAACAAAACACCCGCTTGGATTCAAGCCGGGTGTTTTGTTTTCGTACGGATTTAGAGGTTTACTTACAGGCTGTATACGCTTCGGCAACCTCCTGAAGATTGATAGGCGTCTGACTGTTGGCGTACTTGGTGCCGATAGCCGGGCAGTCACTCAAATACTCCAGCATATTTTTCCGGGCATTGAGTAATGTTGAACGTACGCCTTTTTCATCCCCTTTTTTCATCATCAGGTATTCCGTATTTCCCGGAACGAGCGATTGATACACCACCAGTTTTGGCGATTGATACGTATTTTGTAAAAGGTAGTAGGTCGCTCCACCTGTAATCGCTGAACCAAACTTCCGGATCAGGTATTCTTTACCGTTTTCGTCCTGAAAGGATTTGATGGTAGAGCCCCATACCCAGGTTTCAGAGCCATTACCTGTACTGGGCAGACATACTGACAAATCAGTCGTGGAAGGCAGTTCGACCATGCCGTTTTTTTCTTTAGACTGATAGTAGGGTTCACTCCGGAATACCTTGACCAGGCCTTCGTAAGTACCCGCGTTGCGACCGGATTCGATGACAATTTTAGCCTTTGGGATCAGATAGTACTTATAGCGGTCCATCACTTCCGGGGTAGAAAGCACCGCTAGCTGGCTCGCTGTTTCTTCCTGGAGTTCGGGTGTGAAGGCCCGAATCATGGATTCCAGCTCTTCACTATTCTTATAGGAAATCAAACCCATCATTTGCCGGATCGACTTGTCAATGGGTTTATATTGTTCAACGTAAGCCATAGCTTCTTTGTAATTTCCCTGCAACAGGTTCGTAACGGCCAGGTTTTGCAAAGCCGCTCTTCTTACTTCGGAAGCATTTCCTTCTCCCTGGTAATTAGCCAGCGTCTGCCATTGGGAAAGGTAAGGTTTAGCCTGCTCCAGATAGGCTTCAATACCGTTCTTTTTAAGCGTACTTTGCAAGCCATTAATCTGCTCTTTTAACTCCTTCAATTCAGGAAATTTCTTAACCCCATCCAGGTACGCTAAACTTGTACTAAACTTTCCCTGATAACCGTAAATCTTATTCTGTAAAGGCACGAGACTTTCCGTAATTGCCTTCTGGGCAAAAAGGGCTAAACTTGCTCGTTTATTGTTTTTGAAGTCGATGGAAGAAGCGGGTACAGCAACTTGCGAAGATTCGTACGGATTGATAAATACTTTACGTCCGTAGCGATCATAAACGGTGGTATGCACGGCTACCTGAGCAAGGGATTGTTGAGCATTGTAAGGATTAGGTCCAATGAACTTAAAAGCCTGAATGAGAGCAATTACGTGCAGATCACCCTGATCATCTACCTGGATTAATTTGCCAAAATTAATAGCCAGGGTATTCCCCGTGAAAGCCGCTTTTAAATCATCCGCGTGTTCTTTACTGATAAACGCGTTATTGATTTGACTGGTAACAATTCCGCGAACATCATACGTACGGTCTTGCTGAAGGGCTGGTAAGGTAGCGGGAACTTCTCGTGAAAAACCGATGGATTCGTAATTTACTTCCTGAGCTTTGGCGAGTGAAGCAGTAAGCAGAAGAATACTGCCAAGGGTGCAAAAGGATTTTGCACGCCGAAATTTGATGGACATAAAGAAGATGATAGATGGGGTATAAAACTAAATTTCAGCTCAAATATAGATAACAAAATAAAAAAGGGATAAGAGAAAATTACTTTCTCCTATCCCTTTGTAAATCAAAATTATAAACGTTAATAAAGCCGCTAATTCGTATCCCTTTCTTCCTTAGCGGGTAGATGAATTGTTTTCGTCGGCTCGAAAAGTGTATCTCCACGAATGGTATCCGAAGCTACCGTACCGGGAAACATTGTTCGTTTTTTATCTTTTATAAAAATAAGACTACCGCCAATTGCAACGACCATCAGCACCACTACAATAAGCACCGCCCAGCGGATAAGTGAACTGATTCGCCACCATTGTTTCATTTTACTCCATGAATTATTTGTATCGTTCGTTGATTCCATAGCTGTTCCAAATGATTCTACTGCTTATAGGTACAAAAGAATTATCCCTTCTGCTCTGGAGCAGTGACGTGTGGTCTACATGCCCAATCTGCGGACGTTATACCCCTGATTGGTAGGCTTTTCGAAGACATGACTTGAAAATACGCAACAAGTGGTACAGGCTTTTCATACCTTAATGCACTCCCCCGCTTATTGTCCTGATAGTGGGTTATCGTTCCTCTTACTTGTGTAAATACCCACATGAACAGAACCTTAAAGCCCTCACCACTTGCTGTCAAAATACTCGTCGGTGTATTTGCCCTTTGCCTGCTGGTTGTCTTAAGTATATGGGTTGTGGGGACTTTCTTCCTCAAGCCTTTTGCAGGTCAAAAGATTCAGCGTGCCGTTTACGAGAAGTCAGATCAGCTGTATCGGATCCAGTTCAATGAGCTTACTTATAACCCTTTTACGGGTAAAGCCCGCATTACGGACGTCAAGCTACAGGCTGACACCGCACGACGCCGACAATTAGGCAAGGAGGCTCCTGATTTAATTTTTGAAGGGAACATGCCTGAAATCAGCGTACAGGGTTTTCAGCTGTTTTCCTGGTTATGGGGAAAAAAACTGTCCGTGGAAGCAATCGTGCTCAATCAATTCGATCTACGGTTAACCCAGTTTCCGAACACAAAACCGGATGAGCCCGAAGTACAAAAAACGCCTTATGAAATGCTGAACAAGCAATTCGAGCACGTAAAGATTGGTCGGATTCAGGGCAATAACTGGACGGTTAAACAGGTAGACCGTCGAACGAAAAAGGTCCGTACGCTAAGTGTCCAGAAACTTTCCTGGAAAGTAGACGACCTATTGATCGATGAGAAGGGCCATCTGGATACGACCCGCCTCTGGTATGCTAAAGCAATCGAGGTAAACCTGGATTCACTGGTCCTGCCCAATCAGGACTTGAGTGCATCCGTACAGGTGAAGAAAATTCAGTTGTCAACGGCCAACAAACGTCTGCAAATCGAGGGACTGGGCAGCATTCCTTCGTATCCACGTATGGAGTACGTACGACGCACGGGAAACACCAGCTATACAAAGGCTGTCGTGAATCACATTGAACTCGCCGGACTGGACTTATCAAAATACTGGCTTCAGAAAAAAGTAAAAGTGGAAGTAGTGACGGTGGAAGGAGGTCTGGTAAACGCTTTTGAAGTACGGAGCCGATCTTCCAAGATGGATGGACCTCGCAAACCCTTCCCGCACCAGCTGTATCAGCAATTGCCTTTTCAGTTAGACATTGACTCGGTGAAAGTGCGGCAGGTCGATATTGTTTACGATGAGCTAAATCCGAAAACGAACCAGACTGGAAACGTTAATTTCCGACGGATAAAAGGCGTAATCGTTTCGCTGAGTAATGATTCACTCCGGAAGACCAATGTGTGTAAGGCTGATTTTCAGGCTTCGTTTATGGGGGTGAGTTCCTTGCAAACGCATTTTACATTCGACATGCGGTCACCCCGGGGGCAGTATACCTGTGCGGCTGAACTGGCCACCCTGGATTTACGGGTCTTGAAATCCACTTTCAAACCATTGGCCCTCATGGACATAGAAACGGGGATAGTGGATCGGTTTCAGTTCCGTTTTTCCGGCGATCAGGTAAAGACCTCAGGCAGCGGAACGCTTCTGTATCACGACTTGAAAATAAAGATTCTGAAGCCCGACGAGAAGAAAGGGTTTAAAATCCGGGACCTGTTTACGTTTGCTGCCAACAAGGTTTTGATGTACGAAAGTAACCCTATGCCTAAAAAAGAAGTACGGCAGGGAAAAATTTCCTATGAACGCATTCCGGGGGAAAGTTTCTTTGGGATTCTCTGGCGGAGTATCCGCTCGTGCCTTTCTGATTCAGCCTTGAAAACCTAGAAAATGCAGGAATTTTTTCAAAAGTTTTTATATATACAAAAGGGGCCTGCAGCCCTATTAAAAAGTTTATTTCAAAATAGTTAAGCCTATTCAAACCACATACCTCTATAATACGTTTATATGTATGTAATAATTATTGAATACCCGCACCTGTAAACATTTTTCCACCGTTTGGACTTTATTATCTTACGATTCGCTGAGAAAGGCAACTCTTAAAAAGCCCTTAATTTTAGCAATTACTCTATAGAGCGATTAGAGAATATGGCAATTGCCAGTATCTTTGTTTTCCACGCTCATAAAAAATTGTTGAACAATTTTCAAGCCACTTTCATTTTTTAAGTATCTGAAATGACCTTAAGCGTATTGTTTGCTGGCCTGTTGGCCTATTTTTTAGGTTCAGTCCCTACGTCCGTTTGGTACGGACAGGCTTTCTTTGGAATCGATGTTCGTGAGCACGGAAGCGGCAATGCCGGAGCAACCAATACTTTCCGCACTTTAGGCAAAAAAGCAGGTACCATTGTACTGCTAATCGACGTATTGAAGGGATGGTTAGCAGCCAACTTGGCTCTCATTCTTTTCTACCTGAATGAAATTACGCTGGATGAACGGGTACCCATGAAGCTTGCCTTCGGAATTATCGCGGTCATTGGTCACTTATTCCCCGTTTTTGCCAGCTTCAAAGGTGGTAAGGGCGTGGCTACGTTGCTGGGAATGGTACTTAGCATTCACCCGGAAGCGGCTGGCGTTTGTATTCTGGTTTTCATACTGGTAATGCTTTCGTCGCGGTATATTTCGCTGAGTTCCATTGTCGCTACACTGGCATTCCCCCTCATGATGGTGTTCAACCTGTTCGGTCCGGAACACAATCTGCTGGTGATTTTTGGATTTATTCTGTTTGGATTAATTGTGTATACGCACCATAAAAATATTGGTCGATTACTGCGGGGCGAGGAAGCTCGTATCCCCATCGGTCGTCGTCGGAGCCGTTAATACTTCGGTTTTACCCGTACTTTTTTCTCAACCCGGAGCCTCAGGTTCCGGGTTTTTCTTTTGCCTTTGGTTCGCTGCTACGTACAAGCTTTGTTTACTTTTGCAAAATCAGTCAGGACGATCCAGCCGGGTTGGTGTTCGAACCGGACTGGCGGAAAGAGAACAAGTCCTTTCATTCAACATGCTACACTATGCAAGATTACTTAGAGGCTAATAAGGGCCGCTTTCTCGAAGAACTGCTGGAATTGTTACGCATTCCTTCCGTTAGTGCAGATTCAAAATTCAAAGGTGATGTACGACAGGCTGCCGAATACGTTCGGGAAAGTTTAGCCAAAGCCGGAGCGGATGTAGCCGAGCTGCACGAAACCGCCGGCCATCCGATTGTGTACGGAGAAAAGATCGTTGATCCGAGTAAACCAACGGTACTGATTTACGGTCACTACGACGTTCAGCCAGCCGATCCGCTGGAACTTTGGACGTCACCACCGTTTGAACCCGTCATCAAAGACGAGAAAATTTATGCCCGGGGTTCAGCCGATGATAAAGGCCAGTTTTTCATGCACGTGAAAGCGTTTGAAGCCATGATGGCGACGAACTCGCTGCCCTGTAACGTAAAATTCATGATTGAAGGCGAAGAAGAAGTAGGTTCTAACAACCTGGGTACCTTCGTTAGCCAGAACCGTGAAAAACTCAAGGCTGATGTAATTCTGATTTCGGATACGGCAATGATTGCCAACGATACGCCGTCGATTGATACGGGCTTACGTGGACTGAGCTACGTGGAAGTAGAAGTAACCGGACCCAACCGTGACCTCCACTCAGGGGTATACGGAGGAGCCGTAGCGAACCCGATCAATACGCTGGCTAAAATGATTGCCAGTCTGCACGATGAAAACGGTCATATCACGATTCCGAATTTTTACGATGATGTCGTAGAATTATCGGCGGAAGAGCGTGAAATGCTGGAATCTGCTCCGTTCAATCTTGAGGAATACAAGGCTGATCTGGCGATCGACGATGTACAGGGAGAAGCTGGCTTTACAACCCGGGAGCGGGCCAGTATTCGTCCGACGCTCGATTGCAACGGCATTTGGGGTGGTTACATTGGCGAGGGAGCAAAAACGGTACTGCCGTCTAAAGCTTACGCTAAAATTTCCATGCGTTTGGTGCCTAATCAGGACTGGAATAAGATTACGGATTTGTTCGCTGCTCATTTCCAGAGCATTGCTCCCAAGTCAGTGAAAGTGACGGTAACGCCCCACCACGGCGGTCAACCGTACCTGACGCCCCTGGAATCGGCGGCGTATAAAGCAGCCGAGGCCGCTTTGACGGAAAGTTTTGGCAAGAAACCCGTACCGACTCGCGGCGGTGGTAGTATTCCCATTGTGGCTTTGTTTGAAAAAGAACTTGGTCTGAAAACCGTATTAATGGGCTTTGGTCTGGATTCGGATTCCATTCACTCGCCCAACGAGCACTACGGCTTGTTCAACTTCTATAAGGGAATCGAAACCATTCCTTTGTTTTTCAAGCACTTCACGGCTTTATCCTGATCATTCATTCAAAAACCGGAGCTTCTCACTGAACGCTCCGGTTTTTTCATACCGCCATGCGTTCGATCTTTACCCTTCTGGGGCTAGGCTTCCTGCTAATTTCCGGAGTTCAGGCTCAAACCAAAACGGAATTTCTGCCCAAGGGCCATTTATTTGAACCGATCGTGCTCGATCCGCTGGAAGCTAAAACCAGTGCCGCCCTGTTGCGGCGTACGGAAGAATGGGTAAGCAAGGATGGGCTTTTTGCTCCCTTTTCCATTGGTTTTCAGAAAGGCTTTTTTCGCTGGAGTCGGGACGAACGTCGGGCTTCCGAACTGGCTCTGGACGTCGTAGCCAATACCCAGTTTGAGATGTTTCACGATAGTCAGGAAGATAAATTCCGACGCTATCTGTTTAACGTCGATTTTCGTGTAGGGTTGCTTTATAATTTGAAGCGGGGAAATGCCAGCTGGCGATTCCGGGTCTATCACCTCTCGTCGCATTTGGGGGACGATTATCTAGTGCGAAACCAGATCAATTACTTTTTGCCTAACGCCGTCAATTACGAACAGGTGGATGCTTTGTACGCGTATCAGTGGACGAGTGTACGCTTGTACGGAGGCCTGGGCGTCGGACTGCGACCTGCTTCGGAGCGGAAGCGGTTGTATACGCAAATCGGTACGGTCTGGAAGCAACCGAATCGGGAGAAACTTCGCTGGTGGGCGGGCGTAGATGTTCGGATGATCGAACAAACGAACTTTCATCCGGGTGTAACTGCGGCCGTGGGAATTGAATTAGGAGCGATCGAACGAAATCCACTAAGTCTGGCTGTACAGGCCTTTCATGGACCCTTACCCTATAGTACGTTTGAACAGCATATCAACAATTGGGTAGGCGTAGGGTTCTTCCTGAATCCGTTTTAGTTGTTAGTTTGTCGTTTTCAGGTGTAATGAATATATAAATCTGTATTCGGGATCTACTCGCAATTACCCCGCATTGCATACGGGGCTATGTACATTGAACCCCTGCGGTGGTAGATCCAACCCCGCAGGGGTTCAATAACCGTAACCATGGGTACCACCCATGGAATACTTACTCCAATTCCAGCACAAATCCCTGCCAGGGTGTAGGACCTTCTTTTCCTTCCAGAAGCGGACTCTCGCTCAGATGAATTTCATAGTTACTCTCGGGAATCTGAATACTCTTCTCCCAGTAATTTTTTATAAAATTAATCACCTCCGTGAAGAGCTGTTGCGTATGAACTTCGTCCATAGTAGAACGGTCTGGATCGATAATCTGAATATTCCGTTCATGACCGGGATCACCAGACAGACTTTTATAGGTAAAAATCAAGTGTGTGCCTGAGCCTTGGGTATCAACCGGCGTGCAGGCCGTGAATTCGTAACGGGGCATAGTAAATAAATAAGTTAGGAGACGCCAGTTACTGGCTCAATGTTTACGTAATGATCCAGTTTTTTGAGTTCGTAGTCGATTCCATTGACCGTAATCGTCTGAAAGGGAGGACCTGGCTCAACGAGTGGATCGAGTTGGGCCTGTAATTCATTAAAACGGGCATCCAGGGCTTCGGCTACCTCTGGCTTTTTGCCTTCCGGCGTTAAAATTTTTTCCTGAATGCCTAAGATTTCTTCGACCATATTTTGCAGGCTTGCCATACGAAAAGAGAAATAAGGTGATACGTTTCGTTCTGGATGCAATCGAGTAAAACCCTGTGCCTACAAGACTGAATTTCTACTCAAGAGTAAAAGGACTTCTTTACCGAAGAGCAAATACGAAAAGGTCTAAAAACAGAACATCCCGAAAGCCTAAACTTCCGGGATGCGTACTGAATGTCGATACTCAGGGGAATAAATCCGTCGACTACTTAGGAAATTTCATTTTGTAATCTACTCGTACTTCCCCTTTCGTAATGTTAGAAAGTTTCTTCTTAAGCAGGGTACGCTTCAGCGGAGGCAGGTGATCGGTGAACAGGATGCCTTCAATGTGATCGTACTCGTGCTGAATGATCCGGGCGGCAATCCCGTCGTACTCGTCAATGTGCTCGTTCCAGTCCAGATCATAGTATTTAATCTTGACCCGTTCGGGGCGACTGACATCCGAACGAATACCCGGAATGGATAAACAGCCTTCTTCGTAGGCCCATTCTTCGCCATCTTCTTCCAGAATTTCGGGATTGATGAACGCCTTTTTAAAACCTACCAGACTCGGATCAAAATCTTCACTGTCTTCCTCTTCTCCGTCGATGATCGGCGTACCGTCTACGACGAACAAACGCAGGCTCATGCCGACCTGCGGGGCCGCCAGACCGACACCCGAGGCTTTGTACATCGTTTCAAACATATTATCGACCAGTGCTTGCAGGTCGAGATCTGTATCTTTTTGAATGTCGACGGCTTCCTTCCGCAATACCGGATCACCGTAGGCGACGATGGGTAAAATCATAATCTCTGAAAAGTAATCCGCTTACGTTACGCGGTTTGTTGAGAATGAAAATACAAAATTCGTGAAAGCTGGCGGCTTTTCCGAACGCCAGCGTCATTATCCCGTCCGTTGACTTTTTTCTGCTAGTGTTTCCCGTCCGTATCCATCCTTCGACTTAGCTAATACCTGCTGCGTTTTCGTCTGACTGCGTGTATGAACAGTTCATCACACTGTATTGTCAATTCATCCCAACACCGCTGGTACGACAGGGTATAGACGAGCTAATTTTCCATCGTATTTAATCGTTCAACCAATTGTATTCAAGCCAATCATGAAAACCAGTGCTATACTTTTCGTCCTGTTGAGTGGAATCGTTACGTCGTGCGGATGGGTGAGTGCCGCGAAAGAAACCGCAGACGGTTACCAGCAGATGACCCAGGCCGCCCGGAACGTCAGTGAAGGTACGGAAGCGATCAACAAAAAAGTAGAAGAACGCCGGGCCAAAGGAGACACCCTGGCCCTGCCGTTTCGAACTTTAGCCCAGTTTATGCCTACGGAAGTAGCAGGATACGAAACAGATGGCGAACCCTCGGGCCAAACGACCAACAACGAAGGCTTTTCGTATTCCTCTTATGAACTAAAATTTAAAAAGGGCGAGGATTCAGAAGTGAAGATCGAGCTGGCCGACTACAACGCTTCGGCGGCTTTGCTAAGCATGGCTACTGTGGCGATGTCCTCAGGAATGGAGATCGAAAACGAAAATCAGATTACCAAAAGCTGGGCGACGGGAATGGAATCCGTAAGAGGCTACGAAGAATTCTACAAGAAGGGTAAACAGGCTAAAGTAACCGTTAGTGTGGGCGAACGCTTTCTGGTACAGGTTTCCGCGACTAATCAGGAAAACACGGATTTGGTCAAAGAAATAGCCCAGTCTTTAAAATTGAAAGAATTAACGCAGTACTAGCGTTAATTACCCGTCTGTCACCCAAGTAGAGGCCAATGATTGCAAGAAGGACCGACGAAAAGCCAAGTCATTCCATAGACCTCTTTTACATTTCCTTTTTATTCTCCATTGTATAATCTATGAATCGTCGGAAGGCCTTAAGCCATCTTTCGCTAAGCTCCGTTGCTTTATTGGGCGGCTGGGGTTTCACTAAAACCTGGGTAAAAGCTTCGCCGGTTCAGGAGCAAATATTCCCCCTGGTCATTCAGAAAGGATCCGTTTTTACGGAAGGGAAACTAGAACCGCTAAACATAGGAGTTACCGATGCTGGGTTGTTGCATCTAAGTCCACTGGAGCTACAGGGAACGCAGGTGATTGACGCCAGTCACCATATAGTCAGTCCGGGTTTTGTTGATATTTTAGCCGATGGACCGAAAAACCTGACGAACGATTACCACGTCTTCGAACGCTTCAAACTAACCGATGGCGTAACCACCACCTTGCAGTTACACGGCGGACGGGAAAATCCGGAAGAATACCACCGCTTTTTTGATCCTAAACCGCATTATACTAACTACGGCGTAGGCATTTACGTGATGGGCATTCGGCTTGCCGCAGATTTACCGCACCGACTCAAACACGTGGAAAAAATGCTGGCGGAAGGAGCCTTAAGCGTATCGCATAGTCTGGAATATCAGCCTACACCTTATGACGAAGTGAAGGCGTATGCCCAACTCGCCAGGCGGTACGAACGCCCGATGTTTCTGCACTTACGGTATTCGGATAAAGAACATGAACTGGAGGGTGTAAAAGAAACCATTCGCCTGGCCCGAGAAACGGGCGTCCGGATGCATATCGATCACCTGCACTCCACGGGCGGGACCTTTCATATGGCTGAAGCTCTGGATTTGATTCACGAGGCCCGGCAGTCGGGCTTGGATATTACCACCTGCGTATATCCTTATAGTTACTGGGCTACGTATTTGCATTCCAAACGCTTTGACGAAGGCTGGAAAGAACGATATAATCTGGACTACAGCGATCTGCGGCTGGTGGGTACTCAGGAACGAATCAGCAAAAAAACGTTTCAATATTACCGCCAGCATCCCGGCTATCTGGTAGCCGTACCCGAGGGAGCTATGCCCTTTGAGACCACGATTGATCTGGCCTTGCAAACGGATTTCTGTATGATTGGATCAGATGGGGGAATTGCTTCCCTAGAAGCCGCTAACTCGCATCCGCGTGGAGCCGGCTGTTTTGCCACGGCTCTGCAACACGCTCAGGCGATTGGTATACCGCTGGAAAAGATGTTACCGAAGCTGACGAGTATGCCCGCGGATTTGATTCGTCGGGCCGTACAGAACCGGGGTGAAATCAAAGAAGGGGCCATCGCCGATCTGACGATTTTTAATCCGAAAACCGTACAGGGCCTGGCTACCGTTGAAAATCCCAATACCGATTCGGCAGGAATCAAAGCCGTCATTCTAAACGGAAAACTAGCCTATCAGGAAGGAAAGATTCTGGCCGAACAGGGTCTGCCCATTCGGAATTCAGGGCGGAGGGCTTGATATAATTTTGAATGAATGATAGAATGAGTAAATGATTTTTATGATCCTTATTCACTCATTCTATTATTCATTCTATCATTATTATACCGTAAATCCTGACAGTTTTACGAACTCCTGTACGCGAGCATCTACCTCTTCTTTGGAAAGGCCGAGCAGCCGTTCAGTACCAAATTTCTCTACGCAGAAGGAAGCCAGGGCTGACCCGTAAATGATCGCCCGCTTCATGTTTTCAAAGCTGGTGTCATTAGTAGCGGCGAGGTAGCCGATGAAACCACCCGCGAAGGTATCGCCCGCTCCGGTTGGATCGAAGACTTCTTCCAGCGGCAGGGCCGGAGCAAAGAAGATTTCTTCGCCCTGGAACAACAGGGCTCCGTGTTCGCCTTTTTTGATGATCAGCGTACGGGGTCCCATCGCCATAATAATTTTCGCGGCTTTGCGTAGGCTATATTCGCCGGAAAGCTGACGAGCTTCTTCATCGTTGATACTCAGCACGTCTACGCGTTGGAGAACCTTTTTGAGATCATCCATCGCCACGTTCATCCAGAAATTCATGGTATCTAGTACCACAAGTTTCGGACGATTTTTCAGACGGTCCAGTACCGTCATTTGTATCTGAGGCGTCAGGTTGCCCAGCATCAGATATTCGCAATCCTGGTACGATTCGGGAATAATGGGATCAAAGTCAGCCAGTACGTTCAGCTCGGTCACCAGCGTATCGCGGGTGTTCATATCGTTGTGATACTTACCCGACCAGAAGAAGGATTTTTCTCCAGCTTTCACTTGCAAACCTTCCGTATCAACACCCTGATTTTGCAGCAGTTGGATGTACTCCTGAGGAAAATCATCGCCCACTACGGCTACAATATTGATGGGTTTGGTAAAGTAAGATGCCGCTAGAGAAATGAACGTACAGGCTCCGCCAATGATTTTATCCGTTTTGCCGAAAGGGGATTCAATGGCATCGAAAGCCACCGTACCGATTGCTAAAAGACTCATGTATTGATGTTTACAGTTTATTCGGTGTGCTGTTTCTGATGAATAGTTAAAAACAGATATCCTGAAAATCAGGCAAAAATACGGAATGATACGCACATCCACGAAAAAAGCCCCGATTCGCGTCGGGGCTTTTCAAACCTTGGAAAGGTTTCAGCAGGTGTGAAGAAACGGCTGAAGGGCCGAATCCGAAACCCTGCTGGTCTTATTTTTTCTTCGCGGGAGCGTTAAGCGAAACGATCCACTTGGCAATTTTCATGGCATCTTCCTTAGGAACCTGCGTCATCGGAGCCATTGGAGGATAACCGGGCCAGTTCGAAGGCTTCGGTTTGTAGATCAATTCAACGATTTGTTCCGGCTTGTATTTCTTCTTGGCAACATCCGTGTACGCCGGACCTACCAGGCGTTCGTTTACTTTGTGACAGGTAAGGCAGATGTTTTTCTCAAGCAGGGCTTTGATTTCAGCCGGAGGATCAGTTTTACTTTGTGCAGAGGCGTCAGTACCTACGAATAAGGCGGCAACCAGACCCAGCAGGGGAAGAAGCGTTTTGTTCATAGTAAGCTATAAAAAATTTAAGAAAATGCTCGTTTTGTTTAATCGTTAGAACGCAAAAGTACGTAAAATTATACGGACGCTTTGTTAATAATTGCAAAAGAATCGACGGTAATAACTCGCTTTTTTAAGGATTGTTACCAGCTTCTACTGCTTTTCGTACACTTCCATGGCGGGCCAGCAAATCCTCGGCCTTTTCACGAGTAGTATTCAATTCAGCCATAACCATCTGAATGGCCCGATTGACAAGCTTGTAGTTAGACAATTGCATGTCCACCATCCGATTGCCCTTTACCCGCCCCAGTTGAATCATGGTACTCGTTGAAATCATATTCAGAATGAGTTTCTGAGCCGTACCCGATTTCATTCGCGTGCTACCCGTTACAAACTCAGGGCCTACCACCGCTTCTACCGGATATTCGACGGCTGCGGCCAGAGGGCTACCGGCATTACAAACGACGCAACCCGTCAGAATGCCCCGTTCGCGGGCACCTTTACGCCACCAATGACGTAAGGCGTCGTTCCCGAAGCTGCAATACCTACGAGCGAATCCAGTTCGTTGATTTCGTATTCCTGCAAATCTTTCCAGGCCTGTTCGGCGTTGTCTTCGGCATTTTCAACGGCTTTCCGAATGGCGGTATCGCCTCCGGCAATGAGCCCGACGACCAGGCCAAAAGGTACGCCGTAGGTGGGCGGGCATTCCGAAGCATCGAGGATGCCCAAACGGCCACTGGTACCGGCACCGATGTAAAACAGACGTCCGCCCTGCTTCATGCGGGCAACAATCTGCGTAACCAGGGCTTCAATCTGCGGTAGTGCTTTTTCAACGGCCAGCGGTACCGTTTTATCTTCATTATTAATGCCTTCCAGCAACTGCCGGACGGTCATTTCTTCCAGATGATCGTAATGAGAGGAGGATTCGGTTGTAAGCATAATGTATGGATAAATACGAAGGCGTATAGAAAAAGAGTCCCTAAAGGTAACGAGTTTTCGGCGGTATGTCGTCGGACCAACGGCTTTTCAATAGTAGTTCGGATAAAAGAAAAGTCCCGACACAACGCCGGGACTTTTCGCTCCTTCCAGGGAAGGAAATTATTTAAACCAGTAGCCAAAACGAATGACCAGCGGACTACCACTGGAAGAATACGTATTGGGGTTGGAGTTGTAATTGGCGTGGTACAGAAGTGTGATCTGGAAACCAGGTTCGCCCGCCGGTACGCCATAACCGCCTCCAACCAGGAAGCCAGTGTCATATTCGTATCCCGTGATTTTAGCTTGAGAGTTTTTGAGGGACAGTACTTTATACTGCTCGGCTTCACCCCACAGGAACAAACCTGGTACCACGTTCTCCAGGAAACTCAGGTGTTGCTGAATAAAAACTCGCCCGCCCAGAAGGCTCGCCTTTTGACGGCCCTGGCGTCCAGCAGAGTTAATGATACCATCCGGTTGACTGGAATAACTGTAGGTAATTCCCAAACCCGTGGTGGTCGTGGGCGTAACCCGGATACCGGCCATGGGGGAAATATCAAAGCTGAAGAAGCTGCTTCCACCAAAGAAACTTAGCGATGGCGTCGTAATATTCAACCCATACCGCAGCTTATCCTTAAAGGGGCGGGCTTTCCAGGGCATTTCCTGTTCTCGCTGGTAGTTCTCATCAAGGGGCTGTTGCTGAATGATAACGGGCCGCTCGGCGGGCCGGGGAATGGAATCATACTGAGCAGAAGCAAAAGGGGTGACCGCCAGAATAAATAAACAGGTGGCCAGTACAGATCGAATCATGGATGTTATGTTCATGGACAACGTAAAGAAGTCGTGTTAACAAAGAACCGGACGGGCCTGAATTTGGTTATCTCTCTGGCACCAACGTCTGCCTCTTTGCTAACATTTCCCAAAGTAACGGTCTTCGTCGCAAATTCTTGTACAACGGGTTAAATCCAGTGCTGGAATAGCTCTTTTTTAGCGACGTTCAGGGCCAAATGTGAGCATCCTGAAAACATTGGAATCCACCATCTCTTCCAACCCCGAAGCGGGTTATCTTTGTCGAATGAATTCAATTGAAACGCTGGGTCGCCCGTCGGTCGAAACCCTCGATCCGAAGCAATACATCCTTATCAAAGGAGCACGTGTCAATAATCTTAAAAATATAGACGTTTCCATCCCCCGCAATAAGCTGATTGTCATTACGGGATTATCAGGAAGTGGGAAATCATCGCTGGCGTTTGATACGCTCTTCGCGGAAGGTCAGCGGATGTACGTGGAAAGTCTGAGCAGTTACGCCCGGCAGTTTCTGGGCCGGATGGAAAAACCGGAAGTGGACTGGATCAAAGGCGTTTCGCCCGCCATCGCCATTGAACAGAAAGTGAGTACTAAAAATCCCCGCTCGACAGTGGGTACTACTACCGAAATTTACGATTACCTTAAACTGCTCTTCGCCCGTATTGGCCGGACGTATTCACCCGTATCGGGTCAGGAAGTACGGAAAGATACCGTAACGGACGTCGTAGACTATATTCTTTCGCTGGAAGAAAATACCCGCGTACTGATCACCACACCGCTCATTCGTAAAAACAACCGCAGTCTGGCCGAAGAACTGACCATCCTGGTACAGAAAGGCTTTACGCGAATTGTGGCCGAAGACGAGACCATTCAGATTGAAGAAGCCCTGGAAGATGTTGCAACGAGTCAGCGGATTGCGGATCTTCCACTGCATATTCTGATTGACCGGCTGGCGGTAAAGAAAGATGACGAAGAAACGCAGTTCCGTTTAGGCGATTCTGTCCAAACGGCTTTTTTTGAAGGTGAAGGATCCTGCTTCATACAGGTACTGGGAGGCGAACGCCGGGCGTTTTCCGACCGTTTTGAACTCGACGGTATCGCGTTTGAGGAACCCAGCGTCAATCTGTTCAGCTTTAATAACCCGTATGGAGCCTGCAAACGCTGTGAAGGGTTTGGTACCATTCTGGGCATCGATCCCGATCTGGTATTCCCGGATCGTAACCTCTCCGTATTCGAAGGAGCCATCGCTCCCTGGCGTACGGAAAAGATGGGCGAGTGGCTGACCCCGCTGTTACGCAACGGGATCCGCTTTGATTTCCCGATTCACCGGGCTTATAAAGACCTGAGTCAGGCCGAAAAAGACTTACTCTGGAAGGGTAATAAATACTTCGGTGGTCTGGATGATTTCTTCAAAATGCTGGAAGGCGAATCGTACAAGATTCAGTATCGCGTGCTGCTGAGCCGGTATCGAGGTCGTACAGTATGTCCAGAATGTCGGGGTTCTCGATTGCGGAAGGACGCCAGCTACGTAAAAATTGCCGGTAAATCTATCGTTGACATTGTATTACGGCCCATTTCTGAAATCGCTCAGGTATTCCGGGAACTGGAATTGCCGGAATATCAGGAGAAAGTAGCCCGCCGGATTCTGACCGAAATTCAGAACCGACTGGATTACATGGAACGGGTAGGACTGGGCTATTTGACCCTTAACCGACTGACCAACACCCTTTCAGGAGGCGAATTTCAGCGAATTAAACTGGCGACGTCTTTGGGTAGTGCCCTCGTAGGTTCGATGTATATTCTGGACGAACCCAGTATCGGACTCCATCCCCGCGATACCCAGCGACTGATTTCGGTATTGAAGTCTTTGCGTGATCTGGGCAATACAGTGATTGTGGTGGAGCACGAAGAAGAAGTCATGAAAGCCGCCGATGAAATCATTGACATTGGTCCCGAAGCTGGTACCGGCGGTGGACAGGTCGTTTTCCACGGTGACTGGAATACCATTGAAGATTTACGCCTCGAAGGACCAGGTGAAGAAGCCAGTCAGTCGCATACCATTGCTTTCCTGACAGGTCAGGATGTGATTGCCACACCTAAATTCCGTCGTCGACCTTCGGGCTGGCTGGAGTTGAAAGGGGCCCGCGAAAACAACCTGCGGGATGTAAATGTCCGTTTTCCGCTCGGTACGCTGACAGTGATTACGGGCGTGAGTGGCTCCGGAAAATCTACGCTGATCCGGAAGATTCTGTATCCAGCCCTGGGTAAGATGTTAGGAACGTATTCGGACGAATCGGGTAAGTATACCGAACTGGTTGGCGATCTGAAAGGATTGTCAGCGGTGGAAATGGTCGATCAGAATCCGATCGGAAAATCCAGCCGTTCGAACCCGGTTACGTACGTAAAAGCCTACGATCACATTCGTCAGTTGATGAGTGACCAGCAACTGGCCAAAGCCCGTACCTACAAACCGAGTCATTTTTCCTTTAACGTGGATGGCGGTCGTTGCGAGACGTGTCAGGGCGAAGGGCAGGTGAAGATTGAAATGCAATTCATGGCCGACATTTACCTGACCTGCGAGTCCTGCGGCGGTAAACGCTTCAAGCAGGAAATTCTGGAGGTCAAGTACAAGGATAAAGATGTGGCTGAAATTCTGGATATGACCGTTGACGAAGCCGTCACTTTCTTCCGGGATGAACCGAAGATTTATGAAAAGCTGATGCCCTTACAGGAAGTAGGTTTAGGTTACGTAACCCTAGGTCAATCATCCAATTCGCTTTCGGGTGGAGAAGCTCAGCGGGTAAAACTGGCGAGCTTCCTGGGAAAAGGGAATCCGAACGCCGGGAAAACGCTCTTCATTTTTGACGAACCTACGACTGGACTCCACTTCCACGACATCCGCAAGCTGCTGAAATCCATCAACGCCTTGGTAGAACAGGGCGACTCGGTAATCATTATCGAGCACAATACGGAAGTCATCAAGTGTGCCGATTACATCATCGATATTGGACCAGACGGGGGCGAGGCCGGTGGGCAGATCACCTTTACGGGAACGCCGGAAGAGATGATACAGCTGGAAGATGAGAATTATACGGCTCAGTTTTTGAAAGAAAAAATGGCCGAGTAAGCAGATAAGTGATTGCAGTATAAGGGGTCCGTTCAGCGACGGGCCCTTTTTGCTTTTGGCCCAGCTTGTTTTGGGCTGAGTGACAGGGCTGATCGGAAAGAAAATACTTGATTTTTCTGGAAAATAGGGAGTAAGCCTTTGAATTTCAGTAATAAACCCGCTATATTTGCACTCCCTTTTTCAGCTATGATGCCCAAAAGTATCTGAAAATCAAGAGGAAACATTCAAAGATAATTAATCGTGGACCAGTTAAGCTACAAAACTGTTTCAGCCAATCCAGCGACCGTAACTAAGGAGTGGGTCATTGTTGACGCTGAAAACGCGATCTTGGGTCGTCTGACCAGCCAGATCGCCGCTATCCTGCGGGGTAAGCACAAAACCAACTACACGCCTCATATCGATTGTGGGGATAACGTGATCGTAATCAACGCCGACAAGATTCGTCTGACGGGTAACAAAATGACTGACAAGCAGTACGTGCGTCACACGGGTCACCCCGGTGGACAGCGTTTTGCTACGCCTCGGGAAGTTTTGGAAAAAATTCCTGCTCGGGTTATCGAATATGCCGTAAAAGGTATGTTGCCGAAAACGCGTCTGGGTCGTCGCCTGTTTACGAACCTGCACGTGTATGCTGGCCCTAACCATCCGCACGAAGCTCAACAACCGAAGAAAATCGAATTGTAATCTTTCGTTGCTCGTGAATGGTTCGTGGGGGTTCAGTACAGATGTACACTGAGGTTCCAGAAACTAGGTTACGATTAACGGTAAATGAATACCAAACCAATGGCAGAAGTAATTAATACGCTCGGCCGCCGGAAAACTGCCGTAGCTCGCGTTTATTTGACGCCGGGTAACGGTACGATCACGGTAAACGGCCGCGATTTCAAGGAGTACTTCCCTTCTGAAGTTCTCCAAATTGTTGTAAACCAGCCTTTTACTACTACCAACACCCTGGGTGCTTATGACATTAAAGCAAACCTGGATGGCGGTGGAGTAGCCGGTCAAGCCGAAGCTCTTCGCATGGGTATCTCTCGTGCGTTGGATCAGGTGAACCCTGAATTCCACACGGCTCTGAAGAAAGTTGGCTTCCTGACGCGTGATGATCGTATGGTGGAACGTAAGAAACCAGGTCGTCGCAAAGCTCGTCGTCGCTTCCAGTTCAGCAAGCGTTAATTTTCTCAGTCTGCCGTTTTCAGTTCCCAGTGTATGGATTTTCCAGAACTGTAAACTGAAAACCGACAACTGAAAACTCATTCGCCTCTGATTCAGGCTTGCAGTGTCCGACGCCGAATCATGCTTTTTTTACATCCTTTTTGACTTAACAACAAAATGGCACAAGTAAGCTATAAAGAACTCCTCGATGCCGGTGTACACTTTGGTCACTTGACCCGTAAGTGGGACCCGAAGATGGCTCCTTACATCTTCATGGAGAAAAACGGCATCCACATTATCGATTTGAACAAAACGGTAACCCTTCTCGATGAAGCGTCTACCGCCCTCAAATCAATCGTTCGTTCAGGCCGCAAAATCATGTTCGTAGCTACGAAAAAGCAGGCTCAGGAGATCGTTTCGGAAGAAGCTCGTCGCCTGAAAATGCCTTACGTAACCGACCGTTGGTTAGGTGGTATGCTGACTAACTTCGCGACGATTCGCAAGTCGTTGAAGAAAATGACTCAACTTGAGAAAATGCTTAAGGATGAGACGACGTCAGCGAACCTGAACAAAAAAGAAAAACTGGTCCTTACTCGCGAAAAAGATAAATTGGAGCGTGTACTTGGTGGTATTGCTGACCTGACTCGTCTGCCCGCAGCTCTGTTTGTGATTGACGTGAAGCGTGAGCATATCGCTGTGGCTGAAGCTCAGCGTTTAGGTATTCCGGTATTCGCCATGTGCGATACCAACTCTAACCCCGAATTGGTTGATTTCCCGATTCCTGCCAATGACGATGCCTACAAATCAATCAGCCTGATTACCCTGGCGATTGGTAAGGCTATCGAAGAAGGTCTGATGGAGCGTAAGCAAGATAAAGACGATGCTCGCGTTCAGGAAGAAGAAGAAGCCAAACGGGCCGTTGATTCAGGTGCTGACGTAGCTGAAGCTCCTGCGGCAACGACGGAGGAAGAAGCCTAATCTTAGGTTAGATCTTTGATCCCTGTGAATAGCCCGGAGCTTTAGCTTTGGGCTATTCCGTTTAGAAGTTTGAAGAATGGTTGGATGGGTAGGAGGGTTTGAAAAGGTTTAAAGCGAGGTCTCATACGCGGGTCAACGTTAAACTTCAAACCACTGAAACGCATTCAAACCAGATACGCTTCGCTCTTCTTAACAAAAGCTTAATTTCATAATCTGGGACAATCGTCCCTACTTCACGGTAAAAACAAACTCACTACAATGGCTGCAATTACCGCTGCTGACGTGAACAAACTCCGCCAAATGACTGGTGCGGGGATGATGGATTGCAAAAAGGCTCTGTCTGAAGCCGATGGCGATTTCGAAAAAGCGATTGAAATTCTTCGTAAAGCGGGCCAGAAAGTGGCTGCGAAACGGGCTGACAACGCTACTTCTGAAGGACTTATCCTGGTTAAACTGAGCGAAGACGGTACCAACGGTAAACTGGTTGCTCTGGCTTGCGAAACGGAACCCGTTTCTAAAGTAGAAGACTTCCGGAACCTGGCTAACGCCATCATCGAAACAGCCGTTGAGAAAAACCCTGCTACGATCGAAGAATTATCAGCTTATACCCTAGCGGATGGTCGTACGATCCAGGAAACGATTACGGAACTGGTTGGTAAAATCGGCGAGAAAATCGTTATCGGTGCTTACGAAAACGTAAATGCTGAACAAGTAGTTAGCTACATTCACTCAAACGGTAAATTAGGCGTACTGCTGGCTTTCAATAACGTTCAGGGTGCTGAAGTACAGGAAGTAGGCAAAGACATCGCGATGCAAATTGCTGCGATGAAACCCGTAGCCGTAAGCAAAGACGAAGTAGATCCTACGTTGGCTGAGAAAGAACTGGAAATCGGTCGCGAGCAGGCTCGTGCCGAAGGAAAACCCGAAGCCATCCTCGATCGGATCGCTCAGGGTCGTCTGGAGAAATTCTACAAAGAAAACACGCTGCTTTCGCAGGAGTTCGTAAAAGATAGCTCAATCACGATTGCCCAGTTACTGGAAAAAACGCAAAAAGGATTGACCGTAAAAGAATTCAAGCGTATTGCTTTAGCTTAATTCTGTAGCGTATCGTTTTAACGGCTTACGGGGTGATCCGTAAGCCGTTTTTTTATATAGTTTTTAGAGTAATCATAAGTATTTATAAGCATAAACGTGGGCTTATTTAAGAATTATAAATATTTTTGCTCATATCCTATCTAATGTTTTCCTAATCCATGGTATCTAGAAAAGTAATCTATCTTCTACTACTATTAAGCTCATTTTCTTTCTTCGCTCAAGCCCAAACAGAGCCCATCCCCGTAAAAAAAGATACGACGTACTGGCGAAAGAAAAAAGAATTCGGTCTGAATTTTAACCAGGGTTCGTTTAGCAATAACTGGCAGGGTGGGGGCGTCAATAACCTGGGTTTAGGGGCTTTTTTTAATGCCAAAGCCGAATACCGCAAAGAGCGGGATAGCTGGGTGAACGATTTTCAGAGTCAGTTTGGCTTTCAGAAAATCAAGGATCAGGAGTTTCGAAAGAGCATTGATCGTTTGTTTTTTGACTCAAAATACGGCCGGAAATTAGGGCAGGATACCATTTGGGCTTTTGTCGCTAACCTCAACGTACTGACCCAGTTTGCCAATGGTTTTGACTTCAATTACGCTTACGCCAATCAAACGTATCCACACATATCAGGTCTGATTACGCCTTTCTTTTTAACGGAAGCGATTGGTATTGAGTGGCGACCCACTTCATTTTTCAATTTGAACTTTTTACCGGGCTCCGTACGCCATACCATTCTGGCTGATAAAGATTTGTACCGGGAAATTGACGCTCGCAATGCTACCGAAGTAGAAGCGGGCGGCACACCTTATGAGTTCAAAAACTACGGCGTCAAGCGGGGCAACCGAGCCTTAACGGAAGTAGCCTGATGCAGCTGGTAGCTAACTTCGATAAAGACATTTTCAAAAACGTAAACCTGAAGTTCCGTTACCAGGCCTTTGCCAGCTTCAAAGATCTGGCGGCAATCGATAACCGACTGGATGCAAAGATTACGGCTAAGATCAACCGTTTCCTCAATTTTAACTTCGATCTGATTGCCCTATACGATCAGGATCAGGTTACCAAAATTCAATATGCTCAATCCATGGGATTAGGATTTTTGTATACCTTTAAGTAATCTTCTGGTAATCTACTCAGTTATCGTTTGCACCTTAAAACCTTACCGTCATGCTAAAGGAATTTAGAGAATTTATTGCCAAAGGAAATGTTCTGGACCTGGCCATCGGGGTAGTCATTGGAGCGGCCTTTGGAAAAATTACTACAGCTTTGGTAAATGATATTCTGATGCCACCCATCGGCTTATTGTTAGCGGGAGTTGATTTAAAGGATGCCAAATGGGTATTGAAAGCAGCCAATGAAGCGGCCAAGCAACCCGAGGTAGCTATTACTTACGGTTCTTTTCTACAGGTGGTGATTGAATTCATGATTATCGCCTGGGTATTATTTTTAGTAGTAAAAGCAGCCAACCATACGGGTTTGATGCAGAAGAAGGAGGAGTAAGTGGATTGCCTTACTACCAAAAAATAGTCTGATCTTCGGGTCAGACTATTTTTTGGTAGTAAGGCAATCCTTTTCGAATGTGATCCGGATACTCATCATGTGAAATACAGGATTCAGCCCTTAAATTCGCCTCAATAGATCGTATACAGACATCATGGCAAAAAAGATTGTGGTTTTGGGCGGCGGCGAAAGTGGGGTAGGTGCCGCTTTACTCGCTCAGGCTAAAGGGTACGACGTTTTTCTATCCGATAAAAGTGAACTCGGTGAAGCGTATCGCAACCAACTACTTGAACACGGCATTCCATTCGAGGAAAAACAACATACGGAAACTCGAATTTTCGAGGCGGATGAAGTCATCAAAAGCCCCGGCATTCCTGATCATATTCCTTTAATCAAAAGCCTGCGGGAAAAACAAATTCCGGTCATTGGGGAAATTGAGTTTGCCGCTCGCTTCACGAAGGCCCGTCTCATTGCGATTACGGGCTCGAATGGAAAAACCACCACTACGCTGTTGACGTACCACCTCCTAAAAACGGCAGGACTGAACGTAGGTCTGGCCGGAAACATTGGGGATAGCTTTGCCAAACAGGTCATTACGGATTCCTTTGACTATTATGTGTTGGAAATCAGTAGCTTTATGCTCGATTCAATGGTTGAGTTCAAGCTGATATTGCCATTCTGACCAATATCACGCCCGATCACCTTGACCGCTATCAGTACGATTTTCAGCAGTATATCGATTCTAAGTTTCGTATTCTACAGAACATGGGTCCGGCGGATACGTTCATTTACTGGCAGGAAAGCGAAGCAATCGCTCAGGAATTGGGCAAACGCACTATTATTCCCCAAACCTTGCCTGTTTCGACCCATACACAGCTAGCTAAGGGAGTGTCTATCACTGATACTCAGCTCATCGCTCGTACGGCGACGCAGGAGTTTGAAATAGCATTAGCGGATTTGCCCATTGCGGGTACCCACAATGCGTTGAATGCAAGTTGTGCTGTTTTGGCCGCTCTTTCGCTGGAGGTCTCCAATGAAGCAATTCGCGAAGGCCTGCGGACGTTTCAAAATGCTCCACACCGCCTGGAGCCCGTAGGAGAATTGAAAGGTATCCGTTTCATAAATGATTCGAAAGCGACCAATGTTGATTCCGTATTCTTTGCTTTGGGCAGTTATGCGGAACCGCTGATTCTAATCATGGGAGGTGTCGATAAAGGCAACGATTACACGCAAATTGAAAGTCTGGTGGTCGAAAAAGTTAAAGTGCTGATTTGTCTGGGTACCGACAATACGAAACTCCAGACATTCTTTAACGGGAAAATACCCTTCATTCTGGAGACGCAACACATCGAACAGGCCGTTGCGTGGGGATATGAATACGGCACTGCTGGCGATGTGGTACTCTTATCACCCGCCTGTGCCAGTTTCGACTTATTTAAAAATTACGAAGATCGGGGTAACCAGTTCCGCTCGCAGGTACAGCAACTGATTCAGAAAAATAGCTAGAAACAATGAAAACATACGGCTGGATTTTCGCCTGCATTTGGGCTGTCCCGGTCTGGGGGCAGGTAAACACCAATCAATTCGGAACTAATCAAATTGAAGGCGGTAACCAGATTGCGGTGGGAGCCTATACCGAGTACGAAAATCAGCCGTATCTACTGGAAGACTGGTCCAAAGGCTACCTGAAGGCAACGACAGGAAAGTGGTATGCGGCTGAAAAGCTGAATTATAATGTATCTACCAATCAGCCGGAGTTTCAGCAGGGAGAAAAGCGGTTCAATCCTAAACTTGATTTAGCCGCTTTTACGCTCGGAGATACCGCCAGTGGCGTATACTTTCAGAATGGCTTTCCAGCCATCGACCAGCAGACAGCGAAGAGTTTCTATCAGGTATTAAGCAAAGGCTCCGTAAAGCTGCTGAAATACACCAAAGCTGCGTTGCTAGACGTAACGAGCTTTAATTCAGCTACAAAAAAGAAACGCTTTGATTTTAATGAGGCGTACTACGTGTACCGACCCGACCAGAAAATCATACGCGTTAAGAAAGATAAAAAATCAGTACTGGAAGCCTTGCCTGAGCAGGCCACCCGAATTGAGGAAATAGCTGGTCAGCGAAAATTGAAACTGAAAAACTGGGAAGAGATTCGGCAGGTGCTGGCCGAACTGTAAACCTGCGTTCGTATCAATAAAATAAACCCCGGCTTGATAAGGCCGGGGTTTTCTATGTAAAGCATACGGGTGTTGTTACAAATTCTTTACCTGAACGACGTAAGCTCCAAATACACCCAGACCATTCTTGATGTTGGAATAAACGGGTACCGCTTCAGCAAACGGATTATCGCCTACTTCTCGCTGTAACTTAACGGTACGGAAGAATTCGTAGTAGTTACGATCTACGTGGTATACAAACGAGTACATAGGGGCCGGACTCGTGATCTTTGGATCAGTTTTGCTGGTGGATTTACCGAGCAGGAAACGCATTGTGCCCGTCGTAAAGTGCTGATCGGTGGTCTTTGAATCATCCAGAAACGCAATGACAGCGGCATTTTTCAAACGAACGCAGGTAGAGTCACCTGCAAGTGTTTTAATTTTAACGTTGGTGCCTTCGCCACTACCCACCATGTAATAATTCGTCTTGTTAGCTTCCGTATTGGTCCAGCTTAAGCTTCTTTTACGATAAACATTATACGTTGAAGCGTCAGCCCGTTCATAACTCAGGTCGCTGTCTGTTGCATCCAGCGTACGGATCATCTTCGGGATTGTGCAGGTAGCTTCCGTTGCAGGCAGTCCCGGAGCCGTTACTTTTAACGTGTATGTACGTCCAGCGACCAGCATAAAGTCTTTAGCCTGAATCTTATACGTACTATTTTTATTATTCGTAAGCTTTACTTCCCTGTTTCCATCGGATAGCAGAACCGTAGCATCCAGTACAGGATTGCTGATACTGCGACTGCCGCTACCTTCACCCGTAATCGGACGATTTTCATTCACAATAGCCGTAATCTCAGTATCTGTAGGGTTTAGGTAGCATTCTACGATCAATTTGGGATCGCTCGTAATCGTAATATCGTCAGATTGTTTAACGCAGGAGGTAAGTCCGAAGACAAGTAGAAGGGCGGACAGGACGGAGAAAGCTTTCATGATTCTGTTTCGACAAATCGTTAACAATGAGCGGTTAGGCACTAGTATTCCTGACAGACTTGTAGGGGAAGTCTGGAGAGTTTTAAATGATTATGAATGACTTGGCGGAATACGCGATCAGCTTCAGTGGTCAGACTGAGGCCGAAACACAACTAGTAGCGAGAGCGTAGCGGTCTCTGGCAGGTAGCAGTTGTTTTTAATCGAAATAAAGCATGGGCATGACTCGCACCGAGACCGTCAGGTCCATCAGGGGAATCATCACTTGGCGGAGTGTTTGTCGCTTAGTTGGGTGGGATCACCCTGGCGGAGAAAAAAGCGAACGATTTCAAATAATGTGACGCTTCATACTATAGTCTTGAAACGTCCTGACATGGCATCGGTACTGTAGCGGTTACCGATTATCTACTTTAAAAATAGTTGTTGTCGTTTGACATTACAAATATGGCAGATTGTTATGTTTTATATTTTTCAATTCGATCAAGTGTAAAATATAGTCTGTATTTGGTAAATGTATAAGGTTGTTTGAACTTGATATTTATCAAAACTGCCCTGAATGGCTTCAAATGCCCTTTTTTTAACAGGAAAGGAGTAGTGAAAAGTAGAAGTAATACTACACGAGAATTCAAGTATTACTACAAAACTGAGCTATGTTAAGATCGGATTTGGAGAAGCAGCGAAAAGGTACTACTCGTACCTGCGAGTGCTGGATACGTATAAAAACAAAAAAAGAGAGTGGAATATCCTCTCCCTTTTCCGTAATCTGCTCTATTATTATGAAACTGCTTTTATTAGAATTTGAAGTTGTAGGAAACGCTCGGCAATGCCGGGAACAGCGTAACCTGCTTCAGTGTGTTTACCGTTTTCTTCGCCCCGCCTACGGTAGATGTATTCGTAGCGTCGAAGTAGTAGAAAAAAGGGTTTTGGTGGTTTGTAGCGTTGTACAGGCTAATTTCCCAGATACGCTCGTGGCCGTTTTTAGCTTTATGAAATTGTACGCCTACGTCTAAACGCTGGTAGGCAGCTGCCCGAAAATTATTCCGTTGACCGTATTCATTAAACACCCGTCCGGTGTAGTAATTTTTTGTATCGCCTAACGTTTTCACCGACGAATTTCCCTGAATCCAGTACTGCCCCTGAGGCAACGTCAGAGCCTGACCGGTTCCATAAACGTAGGTAGCGGATACAGTTACCTTACTGTTCAGGTGATAAATTCCTACCAGCGAAACGTCGTGGCGGCGGTCATAGCGAGCCCAGAATTTTTTGCCAAAATTGAGTTCGTCAAATTGCTGCTGCGTCCACGAGAGGGTATATCCTGCCCAGCCCGTAAAACGTCCGGTTTTTTCTGCAGTAAAAACTCAGCACCGTAGCTCCAGCCTTTTCCCTGGGTAATCTGATTTGCCCAGTTTCCTGCATTTGCTGTACCGAACGAAAGCGAGCTGGCTCCTTCTTTGTACGCAACCATATGATCCATGGTTTTATAAAAGCCTTCGGCCGTAAAGCTCAGACCTGAACGCATATCTTTCGCCACACCCAAAGCAACCTGTTGCGAAAACTGAGGAGCGATGTGATCGGAAGCCGGAACCCACAAATCCGTGGGAAGTCCAATGCCTGAGTTTGTCAGCAAATGAACATACTGACTCATGCTGGCGTAGGAGGCTTTTACCGCCCAGTTACGGGGCATGGTATAGGCAATGGCCAGACGGGGTTCGGGCTGTACGTACGTTTTACTTTCACCCTGGAAGCCGCTTACGCGTAACCCTGCATTTATTCTCAGTGCTGGAATGGGGCTGTAGGTGTCTTCTACATAAACGGCCCCTTCTGTACCATTTAGCTGGACGGCGTTTCCAATGATGGGGTCATTTTGGGTGCCTACCGTCGTTTTACTGGAGGGCGTAAACAGGTGGGAAGTCGCCGTTATTCCCGTTTTGATTACGTGTTGAGCACTGGGAATCCAGGTTAGGTCCGATTTAAAAATCAGATCCCGAATATCAGACTGATTATTGAGGTGGTACGTCGTGGTTTCCTCGTCATTGACTAGATCCCGATTCATGCGGGCCAGTGAACGGTACTGGGAGTATACCGCCGATGTCGTCAGGGAAAGACCTGGATTGAACCGGTGTTTCCAGCGTAAGGTAGCTGCGGTGTTGCCCCAGTTCAGGCTTCCGCTTTCGTTAGAAAGCTTGCTGTTGGTTTTGTATTTGAAATGATCGTTTCCAGTGTAAGCACTGATGCTTACGTAATCATCGGGCGTTACGTCGAAACTGGCTTTCAGGTTTAGATCGTAGAAATAACCCGTATTGTTTTTCATTTCACTAATGAACGGGCTCAGCACCAGGTCCGCGTAGGTACGGCGTCCGGATACCAGAAAAGAAGATTTTCCTTTTTTGATTGGTCCGTCGAGGGTAAATCGGCTGGAAATCAAACCAATGCCGCCTTCACCGTGTAACTTATGCTGATCACCATCTTTCATTTCCATTTCAATGATGGAAGATAACCGACCGCCCTGATGAGCGGCAAATCCACCTTTGGTCAGGTTAACGGATTTAATGGCATCGCCGTTAAACAGCGAGAAAAAACCAAACAAGTGGGAAGTGTTGTAAATCGGAGCGTCGTCGAGCAAAATCAGATTTTGATCGGGTCCGCCACCGCGTACATACATACCCGTCGAACCCTCCGCACCTTTCTGTACACCCGGCATTAATTGCAGGGTTTTAATAATATCTTTTTCGCCTAAAAGCGTAGGAATCTCTTTGATCTGCTGAATGGGTACGGAAACGGAGGACATTTGTACCGATTCAGAAATTTTGCCTGAAGTGCCGGATTGGCTTTTTACAACTACTTCCTTCAAAGTGGTATTTTGAGGTTGCATTTCAATGTTCAAATCCACGTTGGAAGTAATATCGGTAGCCATGCTTTCGGTTTTGTAACCAATAAAGGAGAAAGCGATTTTTACGAACGGCCGACCGGGTAAGGCGATGGAATAATAACCATTCATGTCCGTAATGGTACCGAGGCCTAAGTTGGCAATGGATACCGTTACGCCGGGTAAAGCCGATCCTGTTTGAGCTTCCCGCACGTAGCCCCGAAGCGTCCGCATGTTTCTATCGGTTGAGGCTAATTGCTGTGCGTAAGCAACTCCCATACCGATCCATACAAATAGAGCTATACTTCCAATATGAATAATTGATTGCAGCGGTTTCATAAAAACGATAGAGCAAATGAGCGGTAAAAACGATTGCGTGACTCGTATTTTGACCTTGCGGCCCGGAACGATTTAGCCTGTAAAAGCCGGTGGGGTTCTTGCCGTTTGACTGTACAAAGATGAAGGCAAAATGAAGGGTAGGGGGGCGTAATTCGATCAACCGTACTAAACAGCGGCTGACCTGCAAAAGCAGCGGGATTTTGAAGAAACGGCGTTCGGGAAAGTATTTCTGGACGTTTCTATTTTACGTTTTTTCGGAAAAAAGGCGGAACAGATCTACGAAGAATGAGCGTAAACGGTACCGGTTCAAAACGGAAGATGGGAAAGGAATGGAGAAAAAAAAAGAGGAGCCTTTCAAGGCTCCTCTGGGAGTGGTTAGCAAGCTTTGTGTTTACACATCACAAATCAGGACACCCTGCTTGAGGGACTCCAGCATGCCGGCTTTATCCTTCGGTGTTGGAACGAATTCCTGACCAATATATCCTTTATAACCCGTCGCCACGAGTGCTTTGACGATGGCGGGGTAATAAATTTCCTGTCGATCATCAATTTCCGTACGGTTGGGCATGCCACCCGTGTGGTAATGGCTAATGTACTGTCCGTACCGCTGAATGTTACGAATGTGATCACCGTGCATGGATTGCATGTGGAAGATATCGTAGAGCAGTTTAAAACGCTCGGAACCTACGGCTTCGCATAAGGCCGAACCCCACTGGACGGTATCGCACTGGTAATCCGGGTGGGAGTGGCGGGAACTGAGCAACTCCATGGTAAGGGTGACCCCATTTTTTTCCGCCGTCGGCATGATCCGCTTGAGTACTTTCTGGCAATTCAGAATGCCCTGGTAATCATCCAGACCATTCCGGTTTCCTGAAAAACAGATCAGGTTGGTAACGCCAGCCGCCTTTGCTTCGGGAATAAGCTTTTCGTACAAATCAACCAGCTTATCGTGGTTTCTGAGGTTATTAAAAAAGCTCGTCAGTCCTGTACCGTCGGGCCATTTGTCGGCTTGGCCTAAGGCAGAAGTCAAGCCGTATTTGGCCAGTGTAGGCCATTCACTTGGGCCAGTCAGTTCAATGGATTCAATACCAATGTTTTTACAGGCCTGAGCGAATTCATCGAGTGGAATGGAGCCAAAGCACCACCGCGATACCGAATGTTTAATATTGCCTTTTAACTTAAGCAGGGGTGAGGCCGCTGCCTCCAGAGAAGTACCCAAAGTAGGAAGGGCTGCTACCGTGGCTGCTGAAGCCGTTTTCTTCAGCATGGAACGTCTATTCATAAACAGGTTTTATACAAGAGAGACGACGAATATACAGAAAACCCTAAACAGACCATAGGGTAAGGTAGAAACGATTAGACATCGGCTTGCCGGAAGGGTTTAATTTCAACCCGATCCCAGACTTTCTCCAGTAGGTAAGGTTCAGTTTCCAGCCATTTCATCAACATGAATTCTTCCGGGAAGTCCATAATTACCACCGATCCGATCATTTGCCCGGCATCGGATAAAATGGCTCCACCCATAATGAAGTGACCCGCTTGTTTTAATTCCCGCATGCGTTGCAAATGGGCCGGCCGGGCCTGCATGCGGCGATTGAGGGCGTTTTCGTCCGTAAAGTCATACGCCTGAATGTAGTACTGCATAGCTCACACATTAGCTCTGATGCGACTGGCCGTAGCAGCCAGTTCATCCGGGGAGAACTGTAGTTTGGGGTTCGAAAAATTCATGTCCCGCATGGACTGCATGGGAATCAGGTGGACGTGGGTATGCGGCACTTCCAGCCCAATGACGCTTACGCCAATCCGCAGACAGGGACAGGCTTTCTGAATGGCTGGAGCGAGTTTTTTAGCAACCAGCATCAGGCCCGTCAGTGTGTCATCGTCCAGGTCAAAAATGTAATCCACTTCTTTCTTGGGTACCACCAGGGTATGTCCTTCGGTGAGCGGCGAAATATCCAGAAAGGCCAGATACTGATCGTCTTCGTATACTTTATGAGCGGGAATTTCGCCCTGAATGATTCGCGTGAAGATAGAAGCCATGGTAACGAGGTTTACGTAAAATAGAATAGGTATGCCGTTCAAAAATAAACAGAACAGCGTAAACTAGCCAAAGGTGACGGTTTGACAAGGGGCGAAGGGCATAAAAAAACGAGGTTTGATACCAGATCAAACCTCGTTTGCAGTAAAAATCAAGTTTTACCTAGCGGGAAATTTCGAGTACTTCAAATTCCGCTTTTCCATTGGGTAATACTACTTCGGCCATTTCGCCCACTTGTTTACCCAGCAAGCCTTTGCCAATCGGTGATTGTACGGAAATCTTACCCGTTTTCACGTCAGCTTCTGTTTCAGCTACTAATGTATAGGTTGCAATCATGTTGTTCCGCTTGTTTTTAATTTTCACAGTTGACATAATCGCTACTTTCGAGCTATCAATAATAGACTCGTCGAGAATACGGGCATTAGCCAGCAATTGCTCAAGTTTTGCAATTTTCAATTCGTGCAAACCCTGAGCTTCTTTCGCTGCGTCATATTCTGCATTTTCGGACAAATCACCCTTATCACGGGCTTCCGCAATCTGATGAGCAATATGCGAACGGCCTTTGGTTTTCAGTTCGTGTAATTCGGCTTTCAGCTTATTGAGACCTTCTTCCGTGTAATAGGCTATATTTCCCATAATCAGTAATCTAATTTTATAGGTTTAACGTTTTTTACTAGCTCTCTGCCAAGAGGCTACTGGTTGAGTTAGAACGAGTAAGCACAGGATAAAAATCAGGCAGTGTAGTGAATAACGGCCTGATCTTCAGTATGCCTGTGCTTGTGACTTCTAACGTAACGACAAAAAAAAAGAACGGTGACAAGATCGTTCTGCTGACAAACCCCCTGGGTTTACTTTACAGAGTCAATCTTCTCGCCGAAGTTCCAACAGCAACCGCTTCTATCTACTACCTAGCAGCTGCTTTGTTATTGGATGAACAAAATTAGCACTTTTATCGCCAAAAGCAAGTGAAATCGTAAGTCTTTTCGGAAGAGGAAGCGGCCCAATAGCGATGCGAAAGCCTGAAGCGGTCCGTTTAAAAGTGCTTATGTTTGTGCAGAAAAAAAGTGTTTTATGCCGACAGGATACCGATTGTCGGGCACTCTTTTAGCTTTTTTGTACTTAGACTTTAAAGACGTACGCACGCATGAGAATTATATTTTTGGGAACGCCCGAATTTGCCGTCGAAAGCTTACGCACCCTGGTGGAAAACCAGTGCGAAGTAGTGGCGGTCGTGACGGCTCCCGACAAGCCCGCCGGACGGGGTCAGCAATTACAGCAGTCGCCCGTGAAGCAATACGCCGTATCGATGGGATTACCCGTATTACAACCCGAGAAACTGAAAAACCCGGATTTTCTGGAAGAACTCAAAAGCTATCAGGCCGACCTTCAGGTCATCGTTGCTTTTCGGATGTTACCCGAAGTGGTATGGAATATGCCGCCGAAAGGTACGTTTAACCTACATGCCTCGTTATTACCGCAATACCGCGGAGCCGCTCCGATTAACTGGGCGTTGATGAACGGTGAAACGGAAACGGGCGTAACGACGTTCTTCCTGCAACACGAAATCGATACGGGGCCACTGATTTTTCAGGAAAAAGAACCCATTAGCGAGGATGATACGGTAGGAGCAGTGTACGAGCGACTGATGAAACGGGGAGGTCAACTGGTATTGAAGACCGTTCGAGCCATTGAAGCGGGCGAGTATCCGCAGATTCCACAGCCGGAAGTCGAAGAAATCAAGATGGCTCCGAAGATATTTAAGGAAACCTGCGAGATCAACTGGCAGCAATCCGCCGCTTCCGTTCGGAATCACATCCGGGGTTTGTCGCCGTACCCGGCGGCTTGGACTACGCTTCTCGGCAAAAACTGTAAAGTATACCGGGCTTCCTTTGCTGAACCAACGGAAGAAGCCGAACTCGGCAGCTACCGTACCGACCACAAAACGTATTTGCAATTCCGGTGCAGCGATGGCTGGCTGGCGATCGACGAGCTACAACTGGAAGGCAAAAAACGCATGGGCATTGAAGAGTTTCTCCGGGGGATGCAGGGCAAGCTTTAGTTTCGGATTCGTACGCAGTTTTACACGTTCTATACTACTTCATCGACATACCTGACGGTATATATGATTACCACCTCTGTATTTGACCTATTTAAAGTAGGACCGGGCCCTTCGAGTTCGCACACGATTGGTCCCATGAAAGCAGCGTACGATTTTCTTCAGGAAATCCGGAAAGAAGAACAGTCCGGAACTTCCGTAGAAATTCATTTATACGGGTCCCTCTCGGCGACGGGCAAAGGACACGGTACGGATCGGGCCATTCTGGGCGGATTGCTGGGCTGGCTGCCCGATACCTGCGATCCGAAAGCCCTGCTGGAACTGATGACCAAGCCGGACCAGACGTATACTTTGCCCGTACCCGGCGAAATTCGGGTAGGGGAAGCCGACTTTATTTACCACCGGGGAAAAACGGACTTTCCGCACCCGAATACGATGATCCTTAAACTGACGGATGCTTCACAGCTGGTGTTGCTGGAACATGAGTACTATTCGGTGGGCGGGGGCTTTATTCAGCGAAAAGGGCAGCCGATGGAAGGGACGCGGGAAACCGAAGCCCGTTTTCCCTACGAGCATATGGAAGGCTTGAAAGCACACCTTCGTACGTCGGGATTAACGCTGGCATCGCTGATGATTCAGAATGAAAAATCACTGACGGGTCTAACCGAAAAGGAAATCAATAGAAAGCTGGATTTCATTATTGAAGCGATGGAAAAGGCCGTGAAACGCGGCTTACGGGCGAAAGGAACGCTACCCGGAAAAATCAAACTTCAGCGGAAAGCTCCACTGGTGTACGAACAAGCCAAAAAACACTCCCTGACTTCCGATAGTTTTCTGATGTTTCTGAACGCCTATTGCCTGGCGGCTTCGGAGGAGAATGCGGCGGGTAGTATCGTCGTCACGGCTCCTACGTCGGGAGCTTCCGGCGTATTTCCGGGATTGACGTATCTGATGAAACACCACTTTCATTACTCGCCCCAGAAAATGCGGGAAGGCTTACTGGCCGCCGCCGCCATTGGCTTTCTGGTGAAACACAATGCGAGTATCTCCGGAGCAGAAATGGGTTGTATGGGCGAAATCGGGACGGCTTCGGCGATGGGTGCGGCCATGCTGGTCTACGCGGCGGGCGGCAGTATCGGTCAGGTAGAAGCCGCCGCCGAAATTGGGATCGAACACCACCTGGGCATGACCTGCGACCCGATTGGCGGGTACGTGCAAATTCCCTGCATCGAACGCAACGCGATGGGAGCCGTAAAGGCTTACAATGCGTACTTGCTAGCGATGGCCAGTGATCCTTCGTACCAGAAAATATCTCTGGATAGCGTACTAAAAGTCATGCGGGCCACGGGCCGCGACATGTCGCAGAAATACAAGGAAACTTCAGAAGCCGGTCTGGCCCTGAGTATGACGGAATGCTGAGAATAGTTTTAGTTGTTGGTTGTATTGTTGTTGGAGCGAAGGACAGGGGTATTACAAACTAAAACCAACAACTAAAAACCAACAACTAAAAAATGATACACCTCGTCGTAGCGGTGGCTGAAAATGGAGCCATTGGAAAAGATAACCAACTGTTATGGCATCTGCCGGATGACCTGAAGCAATTTAAAAAACTCACTTCGGGCCATACTGTGGTGATGGGTCGGAAAACCTATGAATCCATTGGAAAACCGTTGCCCAATCGTACCAATGTGATCATTACGCGTAATGAAAACTACGAGGCACCGGGCTGTATCGTCGTCTCTTCTCTGGAGGAGGCCATTCGAACCGAGTCCGATGTGTACATCATTGGCGGAGCGAAATCTATCAGCAGGCGTTACCGTTCACCGATCGGATTCATTTGACGGAAGTACAGGCATCGGTTGAAGGTGATACCTTCTTCCCTAAACTGGATTCAGCGGAATGGCATGAACTCAGCCGGGAGACGCATCCCACGGATGAAAAACATACATACGCCTTTGATTTCGTTGAACTGGAACGGAGTACCATCGAAAAAATAGAGGCTTAGCCAAGCGGCTATTCCCGGAATAAGGCAAAAGCAAATCAACCTTTGTCCCGGAGAATGTCTACTTTTGCAGGCGTACAAATTTCCCCGAAAAAGGGAAGTTTGCTGAACAGTGAAAAACCGTAAAAACAGAAAACAATAGATTATGCCAGGTACCGAACTATACGGAGCAGAAGAACGCCAGGAAATTAATGATGTACTGGAAACCGGAATGTTCTTCCGTTACAACCACGACGCTCAACGCAATAACATCTGGAAAGCCCGCGAATTTGAAGCGGAGGTTTGTAAACTCGTCGGAGCCAGGTACGCTCATGCCGTATCTTCCGGTTCAACGGCCGTACAATGTGCCCTGGCGGCGGCGGGTATCGGTGCGGGTGACGAAGTAATCGTTCCGCCCTTTACGTACATCGCCACGGTGGAAGCCGTACTGATTGCCGGAGCTATTCCCGTGTTCGCTGAGGTGGATGAAACGCTGTGTATGAGTGCAGAAGGCATCCGTAAGGCTCTGACGCCGAATACGAAAGCCATCTGTCTGGTACACATGTGTGGCCAGATGGCCGATATGGATTCCATTATGGAAGTGGTAAAAGAGCACAACCTGATTCTGGTGGAAGACGCCGGACAGGCCATGGCCGCCAGCTACAAAGGTGTATCGACGGGCCTATGGGGGGTAGCCGGAGCCTATTCCTACGACTTCTTCAAAATCGCGACGGCCGCCGAAGGTGGCGTGATGGTCACGAACGATGAGCGAATTTATAAGCTGGCCGACAGCTACTCCGACCATGGTCACGATCACATTGGTAACAACCGGGGGATGGAACAACATCCCGTGATTGGTTTCAACTTCCGCATTTCGGAATTACACGCCGCCATCGGAAAAGTACAAACCCAGCGGGTACCTTACGTACGCGAAAAAAATAACGAGTACAAAAAATACCTGATGGAGAAACTGGGGCAAGTGCCCGGTGTATCCTTCGCCACCATTCCGGACCCATCGGGCGATTCAGCGACGTTCCTGAACCTGCTGCTGCCCGATACGGAAACGGCGGGTAAAGTAGTGGCTGAACTGAACGCCGCGGGCGTGGGAGGCTTTAACTACTGGTATACCAATATGTACCACTTTATCAACCAGTGGGATCACCTGAAAGAAATGCGTACGGCGGCTCGTCTGGGCGTGGAGAAATTCGGTGCTCCGCAGGACTACGCAAATCTGGACATTCCCAAATCACAGGAAGTCATTGGTCGGCTGATTTCGTTCGGAATCCGCGTTACCTGGACTTACGCAGAAATCGACACGCTGATTGAAAAGGTGTCTGCAGCGGTACAAAAAGTACAGCAGGTAGAAGCCTAAGCAGTGAAGAGTTAGCCACGGAAAGGCATTTAAAGCATATTACGATGTTAAGTACAACCTTGTTATCCGAAATCCGATCCCTCAGTCCTGAATTACAGCAGGAGGTGGAGCACTTTGTCCAGTTTTTGAAAACGAAAATGGACCGGGAGTCTACGCTAAACGAACGGGAGTATGGTTATGCGAAAGGTAAAGTACACCTGAGTAACGACTTTGATGACCCCTTGGAAGCGTTCGAAGAATATCGCTAAAAATGGATGTATTACTGGATACGCATGCTTTACTCTGGTTTTATGGCGGTGATGAATCGTTGCCAGTAAAACTGAGAGAACAAATCAAAAGCTTTGACAACCGATGCTATTTGAGTGTAGCGAGCCTCTGGGAAATTAGTATTAAGGTGAGTTTGGGAAAGCTTGAGTTAGGCACCAGTCTACGGGAATTTTTCGATTTCATCGACCGGAATAATTTTCAGATCATTCCCATCGAATTTGAACATTTGCTGACTCTTCAACAACTGCCTCTTTTTCATAAAGACCCTTTCGACCGCATCATTATTGCTCAGGCGTTGACTGAACAGCTAACGATAGCTTCGAAAGATCGTTTTTTCCAGGATTATGCTTTACCTATGGTTTGGGAATAACTTCCCTGAAGCCAGTCCTGAATGATAATTGAACAATAGTACCATGCATAAGAATTTCAAAGGAATTGAAAAAACCGTTTACGGACGGGGCAGTTTCAGTCAGCTGGGAGATATTCTGGCACCCAAGCGGACCGAAAATAATCAGTATTTCGTCTTCATTGTGGATCAGTACTTCAAAGGGAAGGATCTCGAAAACCGCATCCCCGCGGAAGCCAAAGATCTGGTGTACTTCATCGACGTAGACGTTCACGAACCGACTACCGAGCAGATTGATACACTGCGGGACGAAATTCTGGCGAAACAGGGTCTTCCTTCGGGTGTCGTCGGGATTGGCGGTGGTTCGGTCATGGACATTGCCAAAGCTCTGTCGCTGATGCTGACCAACGAAGGTTCTTCGACGCTGTATCAGGGTCTGAATCTGGTGAAAGTACCGGGCGTGTATCACGTCGGAGTACCGACGATTTCGGGTACCGGAGCCGAGGTTTCAATGACGGCGGTACTAACGGGCCCGGTTAAAAAACTGGGTTTGAAGTGTGAGTGGACCGTATTTAACCAGGTGGTACTCGATCCCGAACTGATCGCTACGGTACCAACCGACTGGTGGTTTTATACCGGGATGGATACGTACATTCACTGTATCGAATCCGAAAACGGACACTTCAACAACGCCTACTCACACGCCTACGCCGAGCAGGCCATGAAACTTTGCCGGGATATTTACTTAGGCGAAAATGCCGGACAAACGCCCGAAAACGACGACAAACTAATGGTAGCTTCCCTCATGGGCGGCCTGAGTCTGACGTATTCGGAAGTAGGCGTTTGCCATGCCCTGAGTTATGGCCTGTCGAAAATTCTGGGTACGCGTCACTGCTACGCCAACTGTCTGATCATGAATCACCTGGAGGATTACTATCCCGAGGGGGTTGCCGAGTTTAAGCAGATGGTGAAACGTTTTAACGTAACTTTACCGCAGGGACTGGCCAAGGAATGGGACGACGAAACCATTACCAAAATGGCTCACGTATCCTACAATCTGCCCCACATGTGGCTGCACGCCATTGGTGAAAACTGGCAGGAAGTGATTACCATTGATGTACTGAAGGATTTATTCAAGCGGCTCTAGTAGTCGTTACCCCTTAAAAATTAAGATTATGTCGCAGAAAATCGTACGGGTTGGCGATATCGAATGTGGATCCGATGAGTTGTTTCTCATCTCAGGTCCCTGCGTTATCGAAGACGAAAAAATCATGATGACCGTTGCCGAAAAACTCAAAGAGATTTCGGAACGTCTCAATATCAAGATGATTTATAAATCATCATTTCAGAAGGATAACCGCTCGAGTCTGGATTACTATTCTGGCCCCGGTCTGGATAAAGGAATCAAGATTCTGGCGAAAGTGAAGGAACAGTTTGGTTTTCCTCTGCTGACGGACATCCACTACCCCGATCAGGCAGCTCCCGTAGCTGAAGTAGTGGACGTACTCCAAATTCCGGCTTACCTGTGTATGCAAACCATGCTGGTAACGGCAGCGGCCCAGACGGGTCGGGTCGTAAACGTGAAGCACGGTCAGTTCCTGGCTCCGGAAAACATGAAACATCCGGTGAAGAAAATTGAAGATTCCGGCAACGATCAGATCATTCTGACCGAACGGGGGTACACCTTCGGCTACAACGATCTCGTGGTCGATCCGCGTAGCTTCTACCACATGGCTCGTACGAATTATCCCGTGGTGTTCGACGTAACGCACGCCATCCGGAAGTATGGTATTCCTTCCAAAGATTCCAAAGGCGGTGCTCGCGAGTATCTGCCCGTACTGGCTCGGGCTGGTGTGGCTGCGGGTGTAGACGGTCTGTTTGTGGAAGCTCATACCTGCCCCAGCGAAGCTCTGTGCGACGCGGCCAGCCAGCTGGATATTAGCTTACTGGAAGAATTCCTGAAACCCTTACTGGAACTCCACGCCGTAGAAGTGAAGTACCGGAATACGTTAAAGGAGCTGGCTTAAAATCTGGCATAAGAATTTTGGAGAATGGTTGACTTCGAGTCCTGAAGTCAAACTCAGCAAAGCCCTCGGAGCATTCTCCGGGGGCTTTTTCTTTTTTGTCCAGCCAGAGAAATAGACGGAAACGTTACATTTTCTCCAAAAATTGATCAAATTTATGGCTCAACAATCAACCCAACGGCCGGTTATGGAGGAAATCTCCCGCAACCTTACCCCCAATTTTTACATTACGAATAATGACGTTGAAATCATTGATGCCTTAGTTGACAATGGGGAAATGTTCAAAGATTTTTCGCGTAGCCAGGTTACTTCATTTTTGTGGGGAGAAGATTTTGCTCTGGTGTTATTTTTCGCTGACGATTACGATCGCGGCTTTACCATGTACGTAGTGAGGGATTTTTCCGTGAATGTGCGGGACATGGCTCAACTCATCTTTGCTATTGACGAAATTCTAAACCAGGGTTATAACTACCGCCTATTTCACGCGGCCCGTAGTAAAGTAGAAGAAATGCTGTACATGGCCCCGACTTTCCGGGCGATGTGGGATAAAGCCGATCCGGAGGAAGAGGAAGATCAGCAGTATGGGTACTAAAAGCAAAGGTCAGTCGAAACTCGACTGACCTTTGCTGCCTCTATTACTACCGGGAAATCAACCCCACTTGGCCTTTTGAATATTGTCGATACTGGTTTTGATACATTCCATGGGTGGGCGTTTGCAAACATCCTGTTCCACAAAGTACTGCTTGAGTCCGGCTTGTTTCGCGTGCTTGAATAAGTCCGCGAAATCGATACTTCCCGTACCTACTTCCGCAAATTCCTGCTGGGGCGTTTTCGCCATGTCCTTGACGTGCCAGAGCGGAAAACGACCGGGATATTTCGCAAAATACTCGGCGGGTTTCTCGCCCGCTTTTTCCACCCAGTACAGGTCCATTTCCATTACTACGGGTGTATTCTTGAGTAACAAATCGTAGGGCTTTTCGCCGTCCACTTTTTGCGTAAATTCAAAATCGTGGTTATGGTAACCCAGTGTTAACCCGGATTTTTTCGCCGTTTCGGAGCTTTTCGTCAGTAGACCGAATAACTGCTTGTAATCGTCCGCCGAGCGTTCGTCGTCCACCAGATAGGCTAGTACTACGTATTTTTGTCCGATCGCCGCTGCATCTTCAACGGCTTTCTCCCAATTGCGGGTCAAACCGTCGCCCGTACCAAACTTCGTGGATCGACCCGTGGTATAGTGTCCACTGACGGCTTTCAGTCCGTTGTCCTTCAGAATTTTGTTATACTCAGCGGGCGTTTTACCAAAAAACTTACCCTGATTATAGCTAAAGTTCTCTACCTGTTTGTACCCTAGCTTGGCTACCTGTTCGAGTACCCGCTCAATGCCCTGCTTCTGAATATCATCGCGAACCGTATAGAGTTGTAACCCAACGGATTTCGCCTGTGTAGCAGCCAGAGCTTCGAGTCCGACTGCGGAAAGAGCACCTATTCCTAAAGATGCCTGAATAAAATTTCTACGGTTCATAAAAAGCAGTGAATAGCTTTCTGTATTAAGTCGAAAAGTAAACGTCTTCAGTGTGTAGACTGAATAAACGAACGAGCTAATGTATGAATCCGTACGTGAAAAATGGAATATGGTAATAATTAATTTGGTTTTAATGCGAAACAGAAGCTCGCTTAAACCTGACCCAGGAGCCGTTTGACGTACTTGCCCACAATGTCGAATTCCAGATTGACCGTATCGCCTTCGGCGAGCGAGTGAAACGTCGTATGGTCATAGGTATAGGGAATGATGGCTACGCGAAATGTATTAACGCCGGAATTAAAAACCGTCAGACTGATTCCGTTGATACAAATGGATCCCTTTTCTACAGTTACGTTCCCCAGTGAAGCGTCGTACTCGAAATCAAACAGCCAGCTACCGTTTTCATCCTGCACCCGCGTACACACGGCCGTCTGGTCTACGTGCCCCTGAACAATGTGCCCATCGAAACGGCCATTCGCCTGCATGCAACGCTCCAGATTGACCGTGGATCCGGCCTGTAGACGTCCCAGATTACTTTTTTTCAACGTTTCATCAATCGCCGTCACCTGATGGTAGCCGTCGCCTACGGCAATGACCGTCAGACAAACACCATTGTGTGAAACGCTCTGATCTATTTTCAGCTCCTGAGAAATCGGAGACTTGATGCTGAAGGTAACGTTAGTACCTTCAGTGGTAAGTTCGGTGACCGTTCCCAGGGCTTCAATGATTCCAGTAAACATATTATTATTGGCTTTTGCCGTTAAGTTGTAGATTTTTGCACTGCTGAGATACAGCAAAGTTGCAATACAATTGGTTCCGAATAGAACGGAGCCTTGAAAGATTGAAACTTTCATTGTCTAAACGCTAACATTCAGCGTACCGATCGTACTATGTCAGGAAGAAAAATACTCTTATTCGTTGTTGCTGCCGCCATTCTGGGGATTGTGGTCTATTCCTTCAGTAGTAAGAAAAAAGGTTCATACGCCGATGATTTGCGGATGGAGCGGCTGGAGAAGGACCAGAATTACCGGACTTCCAGCGAATCACCCATCAAAGACAAAGCCGGGTTTCAGGGGCTGAAATATTTCCCGGCGGATTCTACGTATGAAGTATTTGCGAAGCTGGAAGAAACTGAAAGCACGAAAACTTTTGCCGTACAAATGACGGGCGGGCAGACCGAGACGTATACGTTATACGGAAAAGTCCGGTTTGAGCTACAGGGAAAAACCTGCGAATTGCTCGTCTTTGAAAGCACGGAGGCGGGTACGCTTTTCATCCCTTTCAAAGATCAGACTTCGGGCAAGGAAAGTTACGGCGGGGGTCGTTACCTGGATATTCCCGAAAGCGACATCACTGGTAATCGGGTTACGATTGATTTTAACAAAGCCTACAACCCGTATTGTGCGTATTCGCCGGAGTATACGTGTCCCATTCCTCCGAAAGAGAATAATCTGCCGATTGCCATACGGGCGGGAGAACTGGCGTACCATGAGTAGTGATTGATTTTAGGAAACTGTTAATGCCTGTATGCGATGAGTTATTTAATTAAGTCAGTGGAATCAGGGTTTGAAATCTACTCGGAGGCTGAAAATCCTGAAGTAACGTTTACCTATGATAGTTGGTTTTCGAGTGTAGGTCAGGCAGAAGTGAACCAGCGGAAATTGAAGATTAAATCCAAAAATGCCTGGGCTTCCAAATTCGACGTGTTTATTGACGGTGTCGATCAGGGGGATATTGTGTTTAACTGGATGGGACAAATCATCATCCGTTTGTCCGTAGATGGTCCCGAAAAGGTATACTTACTCAAAAGCCGGGGGGTGTGGAATCATCACTTTATTCTGGAAGATACTGAAGGAATTACGCTCATGCTCATCATTCCGAAGTACAACTGGAGTAATCTGAATTACGAGTACCAACTAAAGATTGAAGGTAACCAAACCGTACCGCTTGAACTGGTGACGGCCTGTCAGTACGCCATTAATTTGTACATGACGATGCTAACCACGGCAGCAGCGACCTAGCAGGATAAGTTGGAAATCGGGCAAAGTAAACCGTTCAAACTTGTTACTTCTCTATAAACTTTAAACCAAAAAAGCGGCCCTAGAAGAGCCGCTTTTTCCATATGCGATAACGTACTTAGACTAATATTTAAAAACTTTAGTACCAGCTATTACTTCCTGGTTTTTCTCATCAAAGGTTACCCGCAGACCTGTACGGTACGCGGCATTCGACATGATCGTGGCAATCGAGTGCTGGTAACCCGCTTCGATGGGGGCGTTAGGCGTTTTACGGCTGCGTACGCACTCCATCCAGTTTTTGATGTGATTGAACGTCAGGGGATCGCCACCGGTATTCGCTCCCGTTTCGACGCGGGGACCTTCCAGTTTGCCCGAAGCCAACAGATTCGCCTGCATGTTCATTTCAGCGGCTTCGCGGGCCGTTAGGCCTCCGGTGGGCGAAATGTTATTGGTATCCAGATTCAACTCTCCGCCGTTCGAATAATAGATTTCCTTGGTACCGCCGGCTGAGTTACTGAAACGGCTGGCAAAAGATACCTGGAATCCCGTGGTCGGATCATTTAGTGGACCGTAATCGAAGACCACGGTGAGCGTATCGGCGTTTTTACGACCGTCTTTCCACTGATAAATGCCTCCGTTGGCGACGGCCGAACGGGGGTGGGGCAGGCCCGAGAACCAGTGTACCGTATCAATCTGGTGGCTCATCCACTGACCCGGAATTCCTGAGGAGTAGGGCCAGAATAAACGGTATTCGAGGTATTTACGTGGATCAAATGCTTCGTGCGGACGATTGAGCAGGTAGCGTTTCCAGTCCAGATCCTCCTCTTTACACTGAGCGACCAGGGCCGGACGACGCCAGCGACCCGGCTGGTTTACGTTCCACATCAGTTCTACCATCGTAATCGGACCGAACTTGCCCGATTTAATGAATTCTTCGGCGGCGTGGTAGTTGGCACCACTGCGGCGTTGCGAGCCAATCTGAACAATCTTTCCGGATTGTTTAACCGCTTTCAGTACCGCACGGGCGTCTTCCATGGTTTCGGCCAGGGGCTTTTCCGTGTAGGTATCGCAACCGGCTTTTACCGCGTCGATGGTGTGAATCGCGTGCTGAAAATCGGCTGTGCTGATGAAAACGGCGTCTACCGATTTGGAATCGTAGAGCTCATCATTATTGCGGTAATCTTTAATGGTACCACCTAATTGCTTCTCCAGAAATGCTTTACCTTCTTCGCGACGGCGTTTCCAGATGTCGGATACGGCCACCATTTCGAAGTTCATTTCCTTGGCCAAAGCCTTGAAGGGAGGTACGTGGGAAGCCCGGAAACGGTCAGAGTAACCCACGCAGGCCACGCGTACCCGGTCATTCGCACCTACGATTTTGCGGTAGCTGGCTGCCGACATGGCATTCACGCTCAGCATCGATCCGGCTGTAGCCAGCGAAAGTTTACGAAGAAAATCCCTACGGTTTTCCATGAGTTAGAGTTCAGCGGTCCGCCGCTGCGGTTTAGAGTTTGAAACGTTTTCAGTTTGAAGTTTACTGTTTTCAATTCAGAAAATGGATTATTGCTAATTCAGCTACAATGGGTCAAAGCTTTATCGATTCAACCCAACTGAAAACAGACAACCGTAAACTGAAAACTACTTTAGTTCACGAATTTTTATACTGCGGAAACTAACGACATCGCCGTGATCCTGAATAAGGATGGGACCTTTTTCGGCCATGCCAAAACCTTTGTAAGAAGCGTATTTCGAGCGTTCCACCAAAGCCTTGAATAAGGGAGAGCCTCGATCATACTCCACTACTTTAAAGCCATTGAGCCAGTGTTCAACGTGATGGTTGGGATACACAATGACCCGGCCTTCATTCCATTCACCAATCGGCTTCACGGCTGCTTTGTTCGCTCCCGTTTTATCCGCCGGAATCAGGTCATACAAAGAACCAATAGTACGATTGCCAGCCGCTCCGAGTTTGGCGTCGGGGTGGCGGGCATCATCCAGTACCTGAAATTCCAGGCCAATGGCGGATCCTTTCTTTACGTAACCATCGGGTACAGTCATCGGTTGACCGGGTTTGAATTCGTGCGTATAGGGTAACCATTCTTTTACGAAGTACTTCATTCCCGAGTTGGCTCCTTCCGTAAGTTTAAATTGGAAGGTCAGTTCAAAAGCTCCGTAGGAATCATTGGTCACGATGTCGCCTCCGTTGGTACTTTCAGCTCCGTCGCCTTTATCTACGCTCAGTACGCCATCCTTAATCGTCCAGCCCTTTTCGGGGAAGGCCGTTTTATACGCACCTCGCCAGCCCGTACTTGTTTTTCCGTCAAAAAGCAGTTTGAAGCCCTGAGCTTTTTCCTGTTCCGTCAGCGTATTGGGAACCAGATTCACGACCGGAGCCTGATCGACGGGAGAAGGTTGAAGGTTTTCGGTTTGAATACGAATATTTTTCCACTGAATGGTTTTTCCTTCCTTACTGGCGTCTTTGCCAATGCTGTGTACCTGTAGAGCAATGTACCCTTTCAGCGTTTGGTCATCGAAGACGTTTGAAACGGGAATGCCATTAACGAATGTGCGTAATGAATTGCCAATCGCTTCAATGCGGTACTTATTCCATTCGCCCCGTTTAAAGGCCTTTTTTCCCGCTTCGTAATTCGTGGGCATGGCCAGCCAGCCCCGACGGGCTTCATCGTAAATGCCGCCACTCCAGCTACGATCCGAGGGATCAATTTCCATCTGATAGCCGTATACGCGACCATCGTTTTCGCGTTGCAGGCTGCGGAACTGAATACCAGAATTTAGGGAGTTGTCTACCTTAACGTCGCACTCAAAAATAAAATCTCCGTATTGCTGCTCGGTGAGTAAGAAGGTATTGGCGGTATTGGTTTGTGAAATGCCGATAATCTCACCGTTTTTAATTTCATACCGGGCTTTTCCGGAAGCAGAGCCTTCGGCCACTTTCCAGCCCTTCAGGCTTTTACCGTCGAAAAGACTCTTCCAGGAGCCTTTCCCTTGCGGTGGTGTGGCACTGGTAAGCCCGGCAAAAGAGCAGACGACCAGTAGTAAAGGTAATCGTTTCATACAGACTTGTTTAATGATTAGTAAGGCAGAAATACTTTTCGTGTATCCAGTTTACGAAGAGCTTCCAGTAAAAGACCTCTTTTTTAAGCATTACCCTGTAAAAGCGAAAGGATTCCTTCGAAACGTGTCGTACGGCCCGAATCAGCTCATCAGGATTTTCTGATCGAGAAGAAATTTCTTGCTGGTTTCCGCACAGGATAGAGCCGTTTTGCCCGTATCAGGTACGCCGTCAAGTTCAATAATTCCCCAGCCTTTAAACTTGATGTCGTCGAGGGCTTTGAATACGGCGGGTAAGTTGACGTTGCCCTGACCAAGCTCGACAAACTTGTACGATTTGGGATTCGTGTTGTCGGGGAGGGGACTGCGAACGTCTTTTAAATGCAGGGCGTGAATTCGGTCTTTGTACTGATGGATGGCCTTGGCCGGATCGCCACCGCCCTGGTGGTAATGGGCCACGTCGAGCAATAGCTTCACATACTTGGGGTTCATCTCCTGAACAATGATATCCACTTCTTCCGGTGTTTCCCCGAGTTGGTGCATATGGTTATGATAGGCGGTTTGAATGCCTAAACCGGCCGTTTGCTTCCCAATTTCGTTCATCACCTGAGCCAGTCGCTTAAGTTCTTCCGGCGTGGGTTGCCGATCTTTCGGCCGAACATTATTCGTCAGCTGAATGCTCGTTCCGCCCAGAGCTTTCACAAAACTGGCGTGAGCTACGTGCATATTGATGGTACTCTCTTCCTTATCCGGGTCGATTTCTACGTTTCCGCTCGAAAACATAACCAGTTTGAGATGATTGTCATCCAGTAATGCTTTGAGTTCGGAAGGTTTGTTGCGGTACGGACCAAACGCGTTCGCCCGGAGTTGAATGCCTTTAAAGCCCAGCGAAGCAATATCACGGATGGCATCGGTATCTTTTCCGCCCCAGGTAATGGCGGAATAACCAATCTGTAAGCCTGATTTTTTAGCCGCCCAAAGCTCCGTACTACTTAAAAGTGTAGCCGAAGTGAGCAAGCCTGCCTGCTGGATAAAAGCCCGGCGGGAGAGTGAAGATTTCATACGGTTCAGAGTTTAGAAAGAGACGGTAAAAGCCCCTTTTTCCCCTGAAAGGTAATCCGGTTTTAACGAAGATCTACCGTTTCGTTACCCAGTTGCTGACGTTTGGCTTTGCGTTGCCGTACTTTCTGTCCTAGATCCAGCCGAATTTTGGTCTCATTTCCTTCGTCTTTCGCCCGCAGATTGAGCGTCCAGCCCTGAGCTTCTTTGGTGTTCAGACGGGCCAGTTCGTAATCCTTATCCCGTTTCCGAAGGTTAGCGAGCGGAATTTGTACGTACAGGTCCGTTTGATTACCAAAGCTATACGTACCCCCTACAAAGAGCGTCAGAGCGGTCGATTCGATACCCATTTTGTCCATTTCAATTTCACGTCCTTTGAAGCGGAACTGATTGGAGAGGGTGGCAAAACGGATATGATCAAAGTTTCGATTCCTGAATATGAATCGCTGAATACCTTTAATGGGTTTAAAATCAATGAGCTCGCCGTTTCGCAAATTGAAGTTTAAGTAGCCGTCGAACGTACCGGGAATCAGTGTGTAATCGGGTCGCAACCTGACGCTGATTTTTCCTTCGGAGTTCAACAGGCCGCGAAGATTCTGGTGCGTAATTGTCGTTTGCTGAAAATCATCAAAAGCCCGGAAAAGCTCTGGGACATTGGTGTTTTTGAGTACATACGATACATTGACTCGGGAAGGGTTACTGCGGAGATAATCCACCTGACCCGAGAAATTGAAATTGCCCTGGAAGGCATTCATGGCCAGATTCCTGATTTGTAATTTTCGTTGCGTAATTAACATTTCGCCTTTCACCTGCGAGGCTTTGAAATGGCGGTACTGAAATTTGTCGAAGCGTACGGTTACATCGGTTTCCAACTGGTCAATCACCCGATCTACTTTGGCAATCAGGTCCCGACGAGCTTTTTCCCGTAAACGGGGCGACGATTTACGCGAACGCGGCATAAACTGGGTCGCGTTGAAATTCAGATTAGGTGAAGAAATTTCGGCCTTGGCGTACAAACGCGTATTCGGAGAAGTCAGAAAAGGAATTAACTTTTTGATGGTTCCGCGGATCGTAATGGGGCTGGTATTCAACCGGGTCTGGATTTGCTTTACCACCAAATCCCGTTCATTAAACACCGCGTGGACGTTTAACTGGTCAAAATTGAGATGTCTGGTAAGGTATCGGAACTGACCATCTTCTACAATCAGGTTGCCGCGTAGCAAACCCGCCAGTTCGCCCGTTTTGGGGTCAAAGACATTCACAACCCGTCCCCGGTACTGTGCGTTTAATCGCAGTTTGCCGCCGTTCAAAGTATAGCTGGTCGCATTGAGCGTTTCGTTGAGCGTAGACAAATCCGTATCTACCGTAGTGGTTAGAAAGGCTCGCGTGTGCTGCAGGTTATGCAGTACCATCCGGCCGCTGACGGGCAAAGCATCGTCCCAGTCGGCGGAATAATGGCTAAATAGTATTCGGGAGTTGGCATCGCCCGCTGCTAGTTTTGGGTCAAGATGGTTGGTAAAATAGCCTTCTACCCGCAGGTTCGTCAATAAACCCAGTACCGATTCCATCCGGGCGGGACCAGAAGCAAAACGAATATCAAGATGAGGCTCCGAACCGGGAGCCGTTGAACCGCTGATGCGTATGTTCGCTTTTTTGATATCAGGATAGTACTTAAATTTCCCCAGGGCAACGGCTAGCTTCCGAGGCATTAAATCCAGTGTCTTGGAAAAGGCCAGCCCCTGTACCCGCAGGAACAGATTAAGGTCCGGGGGCCGTCGGGTATGGAATTGGAAATGCCCGTGGGCGTGTAACGTATCTTTCTTTTCGAAAACCAGGCGAGAAGGTTGCAGTGTAAGCAGTTTCCGGGCCGTATCAAGCTGAACGTTGAGTTTAAGATCCGTTTCCTGATTCGTACCAAAACTCCCTCTGGAGGAGTTGAAGGCGAGCCCATCCAAATGCAGCGGACCCCGGATGCGGGCTTTGATGCGATTGCCATCCCGGGAGATTTGACATTCTACGTCCCGAAATAAACCGCCGTACCATTTATGACGTAGGGAATCACTGAAATGTACCTGAACATTTTCCAGCCGGACTTTCTTGATGTCCACTAAAAATCCATTCGGGTTTTTCTTTTTGCGAATGGAGCGGGTGAGGCTATCCGATTCAAACAAACTCCAGTTGGCGTATCCGGTCTCATCCCGGAAGGCCGTCACGGATCCGTCAATTACCCGGATGTGTTTAATCTGTACTTGTCGGCGGAACAAATCAATCAGACTCAGTCGAACCCGTACTTCTCTAACATTCAGAAAATCAGTATGGTGCTGGTCGTGACGGTCATCTTCCAATCGTACATTCTGAAGAATGATCGTCAAGCCCGGAGTGGCTTCTTCCCAGAAAATAACCCGAAAGTTATCCGCCTGAAAATTACCCCGAATCTGGTTACTGATCTGCTGATTGATCTGCCGGAAAAGCCGATCCCGGTACGCATAAATCACAGCCATCAATCCCACTCCCAGCAACAGGCAAAGAATAAGCAAGCGTAAGGATAAGCGTCGGAAGTGATGGAAATTCATACGTAACAAAGATAAAATCGGCGGAAAATGGGGTTATCCAAGCTTCTAAAGATAGCTTAAAAAACGAACTAATTGCTAACCTGGTATGCCCAGTGAATCAGCCGTATAAAGAAAAACGGCAGCAGGATAGTAAAGCTACTGGCGAGGTCGCTGAGAAAACCCGTTTCTGGGCTCTCGTCGCTAAGAATTCACAGAAGATAATTGGAAAAAGACCTTGCCAGTGAAGGAGCACTGAATAAAAAACTTAGAGGAAGGGATGAAGGTTGAGGAAGCTTAAACGTAGGAAGCTTGCCGGGTAAGATTGATAAAATCGGTAGTTTAGTTAAACAAGGGGGTAATTACTCTAGGTGTTTAAAAAGAGGCCGTACGCTGCTTTTTAGTTACGAACGAAGACTGCTTTATTCTTCCCGAAACATTTCATCCAGAATACGGGGAACGTTAGACTCGTGTACTTCGCCCAGCCAGAGGTTACTTGGTTGGATAGCCACGATGGGGCCTTGCTTACAGCGGCTGGTACAGTCCATCTCGACCAGCTCTATGTGTTTTTTCAATCCCCGTTCTTTCAATTCATGCTTGAAGGTTCTGCGTAAATCATCCTGGCGACGACTGCATTTGCTACCTTCGCAGATCAAAATCACCCAGGGACATGTATCGTGTAGTGGTTTCATTACTTATAAGTGCTAAAAAACAAAAGTACAATATAGGGGTTCTCCCAGTAATGGATGCCGCCAACTTTTTAAAAGAATCAGGGCGAAGCGTCTTTTGTTTTAAAAACTAAAATTGTACCAAACGTTAACTGCGTTTCCAACGCTTTTTTAACGTTCCAATTGTACTCGCTCAGGTCGTATGACTACCGAAGTAATAATTATGCTGGCCATTGGCATTGTGGCTTTTTTGTATGCCTCCGTTGGGCATGGTGGGGCGAGTGGATACCTGGCCGTACTGGCTATCTTCGGCACGCAGCCCGAATTGATGAAATCTTCCGCACTGGTACTGAATCTGTTTGTATCGATGTCTTCTTTCCTGCAATTCTATCGAGGTGGGCACTTTAGCTGGCCGAAATTCTGGCCGTTTGCTCTGGCGAGTGTACCGATGGCCTTTGTGGGGGCGGGCATACCCCTGAGTGCCGGATTGTACAAACAGTTACTGGGGGTATGTCTGATTCTGGCCATTGGCCGTATCCTCTGGCGGCCCAAAACCACGGAAGATCCGACAGCACCTGTTCCCTTACTCGGTGGATTAGCTGTAGGAGCGGTGATTGGATTGCTCTCAGGGATGCTCGGTATTGGCGGGGGCATCATCCTGAGTCCGGTATTATTGCTGATGAACTGGGCCAAGCTAAAGGAAACCGCGGCGATCTCGGCTTTATTCATTTTTGTGAATTCCGTATCGGGACTGTCGAAGTTACTGACGAAAGGTTACGTACCTGATCAGCAGACCTTGTATTGGCTGGCTTTTGCTTTTGTGGGGGGCTTGCTGGGCGGTTACGCCGGAGCCCGTCGTTTCAACGTGCCCACCTTGCGTTATGCCCTGGCTTTGGGTTTGTTCATTGCTACGCTGAAATTATTGTTTACGTAATCGATACTCTTAAACAAAAACGACCCGTAGCATCTACGGGTCGTTTTTGTTGGGAAAATCGTTTATCCACCGATTGTCGTCATGGATTCATGCACCAGCGACTGGCGGTTGTTTTCGGCTTCGTAGCCGTCTTTCGGTCGTTTCTGGAAGACGTGGATGAATTCCTGTTGTAAGGCTTCGTCGCTGATTCCGCTGCGGATTAAATCCCGAACGTTTAGAACTCCATCGTCGTACAGGCAGGTTTTGAGCGTACCCTGAGCGGTCATTCGAATGCGGTTGCACGTGCCGCAGAAGGTCCGCGAGAAGGCGGCAATGATGCCAATATTTCCCAGAAAGCCGGGAATCTGGTAATGATAAGCAGTAGAGTTAAGCGGATCAATTTGCTTCTGAATGTCGGGAAATTCCGTCTGTAAGTGTTCCAGAATCCGGCGGTACGTCCAGTGAAGGGTGGGGTAATGCGAACCTTCCCCATTAAAGGGCATCTCTTCAATAAAACGCACGGATACCGGATACTTGTCCGTGAGTCGGGCCAGCGGAATGAGATCTTCAATATTACGGCCTTCCATCACTACTGCATTCAGCTTCACTTCAAAACCGGCGTCGAGCAGTTCGTAAAGACAGGCTTCCACTTTGGGAAATTCATCCCGCCGCGTAATTTCATAAAACCGCTGCCGATCCAGCGAATCCAGACTTAAATTGATGGTTTTGACACCAATTTTCTTCAAATCCGGGATGTATTTCTGCGTTAAAACGCCGTTCGTCGTAATCGCGATTTCGTCAATGCCCTCAATAGCGGCGAGCTGGTACAGAAAATTAGGGAGTTGATGCCGTACGAAAGGTTCGCCCCCGGTAATACGCACTTTCCGTACGCCCAGCCCTGCCAACACCGACGTGATGCGAAGCATTTCTTCGTAGGTTAGCAATTGCTTTTTCGGCAGATAGGCAATGCCTTCTTCGGGCATGCAGTAAAAGCAGCGAAGGTTACAGCGATCCGTAACGGCCAATCGCATATACTGGATGGGCCGTCCGTGATTGTCATAGATTTGTGGGCGATCAATTGGCATGATAAACAAATAAACGAAAAATTTGAACACTTGTTCCGCAAGCTTTATCAACTTTGAAGAATGGAATTAACAATTCATCTGTACGGAATCACCCGTGATATCATCGGGCAGTCGCGATACGTCGTGCAGTTGCCCCCCGGAGCCCGGGTACAGCAACTGCTGGAGTCCGTCCGCACGAGCTATCCGGAATTGGCGGGGTTAAAATCCTTGCTCGTAGCTGTCAATGAAGAATATGCCGAGGCCGAAACACCCTTGAGCGAACGGGATGAAATTGCCCTGATTCCGCCCGTGAGTGGCGGTTAATTTTCAACCAAACTTTTACGTATGATTGCTGTCACGGATCAGCCCATTGCTATTGCTGCCTGTATCGACGCAGTACAGGCCGAACGAGCCGGAGCGGTGGACGTTTTTATTGGAACGGTTCGAAATCATAACCAGTCCAAGGACGTGGTACGACTGGAATTCGAGACGTTTGACTCGATGGCTGTTAAGAAAATGAAAGAACTGGCGGAAGAGGCCTCACGTCGCTGGCCCGTCGAAAAAGTGGCGATGGTACACCGCAAGGGCGTCCTGTCGATCGGTGAGGTGGCCGTAGTCATTGCTGTTTCGACGCCGCACCGGAATGATGCTTTTGAAGCCTGCCGCTGGTTGATTGATACCTTAAAACAGGTGGTACCCATCTGGAAGAAAGAAATCTACGAAAACGGCGAGGAATGGCTGGAAGCCCATCCCTAAGTCAGCTTGAAAAAGAATGAGTAACAGGCGTTTTACGCCCTGTGTTTTCTGATGGAAAGTTTATGGATTACCAAGACCGCCCGAAGGCGGTCTTTTTTGGTTTGAAGCCGATCAAAATTTTCGGGGAAAGGCTTGCGGGTTCCGAATCATTTTTACCTTTGTGATTAATTAGATTAAATCTAAATAAATATAACGAAACAGAATTACCTCGTGGCTGTCTTTCGAACCATTAGTGTCACACTGGCTTTTAGCTTGATTACGAGTTTGTTATGGGCTCAAACGGGTCAGGTGATGGGCAAAGTGACGGATGAACAGGGAGAAGGCGTAGAAGCTGCTTCGTTAGTGATCAAAGGCACAACTTACGGGGTAGCATCGGATCAACAGGGTCTCTATCGCTTTAAAGAACTAAAAGCGGGTACGTACCAGATTCGGGTGAGTCGGGTAGGAATGAGTAGTCAGGAACTTGCCCTGAACGTAAAGGAAAATGAAACCACAACCCTGAATATTCAGCTTCGGAGTGAAAACAAGGATTTTCAGGAAGTAGTCGTGACGGGTCAGTTTGAACCGCAGTCCCTACGACAATCCGTTTTTCAGGTACGGACGATTGAACTCGAACGCATTCAGGCCCGGGCCGCGACCTCGCTGGTGGGCGTATTGAATACGGAATTAGGCATCCGCTTTTCCAATGATCCCGCTCTGGGGACCTCCGACATTCAACTCATGGGGATGGCGGGTCGCAACGTAAAAATTCTGCTTGACGGCGTACCCATGCTCGACCGCGGTGATACCCGCGAAAGCCTTAATCAGATCGACATTAATACCATTGCCCGCATTGAAATTGTGGAAGGCCCCATGTCCGTTTCCTACGGCTCGGATGCTCTGGCGGGCGTCATCAACATCATCACGAAGAAACCCGGTACCGAACGACTTTCCGTCATGGCTCGTGTACAGGAAGAAAGCGTAGGGGAGGAATATGCTCCTTTTACCGGGAAAGGCTCTCACATCGAAAGTGCTAACCTGACCTGGCAGAAGAAAGGCTGGTTCCTCTCAGCGGGAGGTACTCGTAACGATTTTGGTGGCTGGCAGGGGTACTCGGCTACCCGCACGCGGGACTGGCACGGAAAGGCTCAGGGTTTAGGAAATGGCACCGTAGGGTATACGGGGAAAACCTTCAACATTCGGTATCGGCTTGATGGGCTACACGAAAAAATCAATGCGTTAGGAGCGGTCAATGCCAATACCAATCGGGCTCTGGATCAGAATTTCATTACGCGTCGACTGATGCATCAGGGGCAGGCTGAATGGAAAGCAAATGAGCGATTCAGTCTGAATGCGGTAGCCGCGTATACGGACTACAGTCGTCGCACCCAGTCGACGGTTATTGATTTGAATACCGGTCGCCGAACGCTTTCGACGGATCAGGGCCAGCAGGATCTTTCGCGTTTCGAAAATGTGATGTTCCGTACGACGGCCCAGTACAAACTTTCATCTGCCGTATCGCTACAACCCGGTCTGGAACTGAACCGCGATCACGCCAGTGGAGCCCGGATCAGCGGAACGCCTTCCATTACGGACATGGCCCTGTACGTATCATCCGAAATCCGGCCCGTCTCTGGCCTGGTGCTGCGTCCTGGCTTACGCTTTATTCGAAATTCGGCTTATGATGCCCCGCCCGTTATTCCTTCGTTAAATACCAAGTTTTCACTGACGAAAAGACTCGATGTACGACTCGCGTACGCCCGGGGTTTTCGTTCGCCGGCGTTGCGGGAACTATACTTCAGTTTTTTCGATGCGAGTCACTCCATTGCGGGGAACCCCAATCTGAAAGCCGAGTACTCCAACAGTTTCAATGGGTCCTTAGCCTGGCTGGCCTTGCAGGAGAAAACCGTCTACCTCAGTTCAACGCTTACGGGCTTTTACAACGATTTCCATGATCTGATCGGGTACGGAAACGACCCAACGGACTCCAAGATCATGCGTACCGTCAACATTGATCGGTTCAAAACGGCAGGTTTAACGCTCAACAATGTGCTGCAATGGAAGAACCTTAAAACCAATTTTGGGTATTCCTACATTGGACGCTTTAATCAATTGTCAAGCTCTCGGGATTTGCCGGAATTTGTCTGGTCTTCGGAAATCAATGCCAACGTCATCTATACCGTTAAGCCATCGGGTACGCAGGTCAACCTCTTCTATAAATACGCCGGCAAACGCACTTCGTATCAAACGACGGCTGATTTACAAACGCAGCTCGCCGAAACGGCGGCCTACCACTGGCTTGATTTGTCGTTGTCTCAACCCGTATTCAAAATCCTGACCTTACAGGGCGGCGTAAAAAATCTGCTCAACGTAACCCGATTGAACAATACGGCTACCGAGAGCGGCAGTGCCCACAGTACCAATGGCCCGATTCCGATGAGTTACGGACGTTCGTATTTCCTGGGACTCACCTTTAACTGGAGTCAACACTAATTCTTTTCCCAATAACCCAATCAAGCAAATCCATGAGTACGCAAAAACTACGCTCTATTTTTCTGCTGTTAAGCTTGACGGCCCTGGTGCCGGCCTGTAAAGACGATGATCCGCCGCTACCCGATAATACGGTACAATTTGAAGCCAGTGAAGTTGGATTTACGGCGAATCAGACCGAGTTAGAGGTGAAAGTAAATCTGGACCGTACGGTGACAGCGGCGACCAATGTTACCGTCGAACTGACCCCCACGGGCGTTGCCTACGGTACGCACTTTACGACGACGCCCGCGGCCACCAACAATACGCTTACGCTGACGGTGCCGGCTAACACCAAGACTACTTCATTCAAAGTAACCAAGGCGGCGAACATCGTACTCAATGGGTCGGAAACGATTGATTTCACGATCAAATCCGTTGGTACGGGACTTGTCGTCGGACAAACGGCCAAGGAAAAACTGAAGTTTTCTTCCATTATTTCCAGCGGTTCTGCCCTGAAACTCAATGGTGGGGCTGGCGGATCGAGTGCTCTGAACTCGGTATTCGTGGATTTCAGCAGCAACAGCCAGACGGCCATTGCCCGGAACAGCTGGGAGTTAGGCTTTTTTGGAGGAAGCGACTTCCGCGTAATCATCAATGCAACGACGGGAGCGGCCGTAAAAGCCCTTACAAAAACGGATCTGGCTCAGGTGACGGCAGCGGATACGGTAGCTCTGGCAAACACGCTGGTTTTGGGTCAGGGTCAGGGAACGTTCGACATTATTGATAATGTCGATGGTGATTTAACCAAGACGGCCATTAAGGAAATCTCAGCAACAGACGCTAACAACCCTGTATACATCCTGAACCCGGGAGCATCGGGTACGGGTCAGAAACCCTGGTACAAAATCCGGATTTTACGCAAGGGAACGGGCTACACTGTACAGTATGCCCGGATTACTGAAACTACGTTTAAAACGCTGGATGTAACCAAAGATGGAAACGTCAATTTCAGCTACGTTTCGCTGCCGCAGGGTAAAGTCGTAGCAGGAGAACCCGCGAAAGCCAGTTGGGACATCGTTTGGGGATTGACGACGTATAAAGCCACCGAAACGATTCCGTATCCATACGCTGACTTTGTACAAATCAACCATTGGGCGGGTGTACAGGCGGCCGAAATGCTAACCAGTACCGTTAGTTACGACGCTTACGCCGAAAGCAACGTGGCGACTACGCCTTTCAAAAGCGATCGTAACGTGATTGGAGGCAACTGGCGTACGTCGCCGGACCGAATGGAACGCCGGCCGGTGTGAAAACGGATCGTTTCTACGTGATTAAAGACGCTGCCGGCAACGTGTACAAACTCAAGTTTATCAACTATACGTCAACGGACGGTGGTGAACGGGGCTATCCAAATATTGAGTATAAGCTAGTGAAGAAAGGAAGCTAATACGATTCTATCCAAGCGAAAGGCCCGGCTGATCCATCAGCCGGGCCTTTCGCTTAAAGGAATATTCTAATATTCGTAAAGGACCTGTACCGGAAAGTGATCCGATCCCTTAACCTCGCGATGCACCTGGTGACGCAGTACCTTAAAATGATTGCTATGGAACTGATTATCAATGCGAATGAACCAAGGGCTGCGATTGAGCGTGAAACCAAACCCGTTTCCGGCTTCTTCGAAGCTGTTTTTAAGGTACTGACGGGTTTTCCCGTAAGCGATACCCGTGGGTACTTCATTGTAATCACCACAAAGAATAACCGGATACGGACTATTCTTTACTTCTTTCTGTAGTACTTCTTCAATTTCTTCGTTATGAGCGATAAAACCGGCTTTCAATTGTTGGATAATACTACGCGTTTCAGCCTTGGCGGATTTTGAATTGGCCGCTTTTACCACTTTTCCGACGCGTACTCCCATTGAAAATAAATGGACGCTAATGACTCGGATCGTATCTGCTCCTTTTTTAATGTCGGCTCGTACATAGCCGTTATGCCCTCCAGCATTTTCAAAAACACTGTAACTCTGATTAATGATGGGATACTTGGAAAAAAGCACAGGTCCCAGATAGCCCGCTTCGCCTGTGCGGGCTTCACCCGTATACCAGTTCAGGTTTTTCAACTGAGCTTTGTATATGAAGCCAGCTTTTTGCAAAAGAGCCGTCGATTTAAACAGATCTGGTAAAGCAGGGTTGTCCCAATTATAGTATTCCTGCATACACAGTAGATCGGAATCGCTGCGTTGAAGCCAGTTCAGCATCGTTTGGGGTAAGCTACGATTTTTAGTATGCCAGTAGGTAGATACAGTAAAAAATGTTGTATTAAAAGTAGTGACGTTGAGTGTTTTATGATTTTCTGAGGCGGCAATAGGGGGCTTAGTGGAAAAGCCAATGGTACGCTGCCAGAAGGGCCAGCCCAGAATCAGGACGAAAAGCGGAAGCCAGGCACGGCGTACGTTTTTAAAAAACCAGAAAAGCGTAAACAGAGCTACCAGAATCATTACCTCGGGCATTCCAATCAGCCAGAATCCTGTAAGCCAGTGCGTCCACCACAGGGTATATCCAAAGAGATAACCAATCAGTAGGAAGGCACACAACACATAGGTAGCTAATGCCAGTAATTTGGTAAAAAATCCTTCAGTGGGATATTGGGAAGCCATTTGGAACTAGACAGGTGTGGGGATGATTCCGTAAAAGACGCAAAATTGTTTCATTTCGCCCAAGCAAAAGCCCTTATTCGGTGAAATACGCGGGGCTGAAGCAACATTATATTGTTTATTATGCGAAAAAAGCTTTATTTTGCATCGGATTTTAACGGAAAGAAGAGGGGCAATAAACTCCTCTTCTTTGTTTATAGACCGTAAGCGAAAATTCCGTACCGCGGTAGTCGTTGATAATTAGGGATTTATCATTAATTTTCAACGCAACTCCTGAAGAGTCGTATGAATGTGAAGGCAAAAATAACAGAGCTGGCTACGGCCTTACTGCCCGATGAAAGTTATTTTCTGGTAGAAGTACAGGTAAGTGAATCCCGTATCAAATCAAAAGTGACTATTTTACTGGACAGCGATGCCGGAATTAGTATTGATGAATGTGCCGTATTGAGTCGGGAATTAGGCCGACAGTTAGAGGAACTGAATTTGTTCGAAAACGCTTATACATTAGAAGTATCCTCTCCTGGTGTCGATTTTCCACTCACTCAAACCCGTCAATACCAACGAAATGCCGGTCGTAAGCTACGAGTTCAGTTTCTGGATGGTGGGGAAAAAATAGGTACACTGCAGGCAGTAACCGATTCCACCATCACCCTGACTACGGATGGAACCAAAAAGGAACCTTCGGTAGACCTCGTAATACCTTATTCCGAAATTAAGAAGGCACAAGTGCTGGTTTCATTTAAATGATCGCGTAACCGGGCGTTTTTAGCTGACGAGGCAAAGCCTAGCTCCGCAAGTAACCGGATGCCGTGGGCTGGAAAACAACAAAACCAATGACGAACCGATGAACAGTGCAGAACTGATTGCTTCCTTCGCTGATTTCGCGAGAGAGAAGAACATTGACCGTCCGACGATGATCAAAATTCTGGAAGATGTCTTCCGGACCATGATTCGTAAGAAATACGGTACTGACGAGAACTTTGACGTAATTATCAACCCTGATAACGGGGATCTGGAAATGTTCCGGACCCGCGAGATCGTGGATGATGATTCAGAAGATATTTGGGATTACGATAAAATTCCGCTGGCTGACGCTAAAAAAATCGAAAAGGATTTTGAAGTAGGCGAAGAAGTAGTGGAAGAAGTAAAGCTGGAAGATTTTGGCCGTCGGGTTGTACAAACGGCTCGCCAGACCCTGATTCAGAAAGTAAAGGATATGGAGAAGGAATTGCTCTATTATCGCTACAAAGATCAGGTAGGAGAGTTGCTGACGGTAGAAGTGTATCAGGTACTGGGACGGGAAATTATCTGTCTGGATGCTCAGGGAAATGAGTTAAGTTTGCCCCGCGATCAGCAGATTCCCCGGGATCGCTTCAAAAAAGGCGACTCGACCAAGGCCGTGATTCACAAAGTAGAAATGAACAACGGTACGCCGAAAATCACGCTTTCCCGAACGTCTCCAGTATTCCTGGAACGTTTGTTTGAGCAGGAAATTCCTGAAGTAACCGATGGATTGATCATGGTACGCCGCGTGGTTCGTGAACCAGGGGAGCGGGCCAAGGTAGCCGTAGAATCTTACGACGACCGGATTGATCCCGTAGGTGCTTGCGTAGGGATGAAAGGTAGTCGGATTCATACGATTGTACGGGAAATGAACAATGAGAATATTGACGTGATTAACTTTACGGATAATATCGAGTTGTTGATTGCCCGGGCCCTAAGTCCAGCTAAAATTAGCCGCATGAGTATCCATAAGGATGACAAGCGGGTATCGGCCTGGCTTAAGCCCGATCAGATTTCACTGGCTATCGGAAAAGGTGGTCAGAATATTAAGCTGGCAGGAAAATTAGTAGGGATGGAAATCGACGTCTTCCGCGAAACCGAAGGGCCCGTGGACGACGACGACGTAGAACTCAACGAGTTTTCCGACGAAATTGAACAGTGGGTCATTGATGAATTCCACCGCGTAGGTCTCGATACGGCCAAGAGTGTTCTTGCCATGGGTAAGGAAGACTTGGTACGCCGGACGGAGTTGGAGGAGGAAACCATCGATGAAGTACTGGACATTCTGCGACAGGAATTCGATTAATGCAAACGGAGGTTTAACGGTTACGAGCTATGGGATATATAGTGCGTAACCATCTGAACAAGATCCGTTACGCACTATACCGTATTCAAAACACCCTAAACTCTTACTTATAAACCACTCGTTTTGACGAATTCAGACAGTAACATGGCAGAAGAGATCCAAACAATGCGTTTAAATGTGGCGGCACGAAAGATCAACGTGGGCATGGGAACCATTGTGGATCGACTATCGGCCAAAGGATTTAAAATTGACAACAATCCCAATACCAAACTAACCGGAGAACAACTCCAGGTATTGGCGAAAGAATTTAGTGCTCCTGACTTGCTTAAGGAAGGGACTAAGCCTGCTGAACCCGCCGCGACGGCTCGTCCCAAGGCTGATGATGATTTGCCCCTGTATTTCCGTCAGAAGTCGGAAGAAGCGGCCGCTGCTCCCGTAGCTGAAGAAAAGAAGCCTCAGGAGCAGGAGCCAGCCAAAGAAGAACCTCGGCTACAAGGATTAAAAGTGCTGGGTAAGATTGACCTGAGCACGGGTAAACCCGTTGTTCCGGGAGCTTCACCTGCGGAACCTGCGGCACCCGCCGTACCTCCTGCACCCAAGGTGGAAACACCTGCGGCAGAAAAGGTACCGGTCGTAAAACCCGAGGAACCCAAACCACAGCCCGTAGCTGAAAAACCGGTCGTACCTGCCCCCGAACCTGTGGTTGAAAAACCCGTCGTGGCAGAGCCCGTTAAGCCGGAACCTAAAGTGGAAGCAAAGGTGGAAACGCCAGCCCCACAGCCCGTAGTAACTCCTCAACCTGTCGCTGAAATAAAGCCTGAACCTACTGTTGTAGCAACGCCCCCGGTGGCTACGGTGGTAGAGCCTGCCCCTGCTCCCAAGCAGGAGCCTGAAAAGAAAGCTCAAACGCCCGAACGTACCAACACCCCGGCCGGAACGCCTCCGCAAAACCCTCGGTTTGGTGGCGGAAATGAGCGTAAAGATTTTCAGAAGCAAAGGCCAGAAACCAAACAAGAACCAAAGCCAGAGCCAAAACCGGAAGTGAAGACAGAAACACCTCCCGCCACACCGCCCGAATTGATTGAAGCAAAAGCCGATCGATTGAAAGGGTTGACCGTGCTGGGTAAAATCGAATTACCAACGAAACAGGATAACCGCGGCAATAACAACCGTGGCGGCAATTCGAACAACGAGAAAAAGAAACGCAAGCGGATTAAACCCGTCGAGCAGGATCGTAACCAGGCTCGTGGTAATAATACTAATCCGAATGACCCCAACAACCGCCAGAATACTAATCAGAACCGGCAAGGGGGAGGACAAGGCAACCAGAATACCAACAACCAGGATCGGAATCAGGGACAGGATCGCAACAACAATAACAACAACGCTGCGAACAACAACCAGTCTCAGAATAACAACCAGGGCGGAGGTAACAACAACAATAACAATAATCGCAACAACAACAACCGGAATAATAACAACCGGGGTGGTAACCGTCGCGATGAGCCTTCGAAAACGGAAGTACGTGATAATGTAAAGAACACGATGGCCCAGATGGGCGGTGGTGGTGCCAAAAAGCAAAACTTTGGTGCAGACCGTCGTCGGGAACGTCGCCAGGATCGGGCCCGTCGCCGGGAAGAAGCCGAACAGCACGAACTCGAACAGGAAAAAATCCTGAAAGTAACCGAATTCGTATCGGCCAGCGACTTGGCGTCTTTGATGGACGTTTCGATCAACGACATCATTCAGACGTGTATGAACATGGGGATGTTCGTATCCATCAACCAGCGTCTGGATGCAGAAGCCATCGCGATCATTGCGGATGAATTTGGATTCGATGTTCAGTTCATCTCTGCCGAAGAAGAGGTTGAATCAGCTCTGATTGAAGAAGAAGATGCTCCGGAAAGCTTAGTACCCCGTGCTCCGGTAGTTACGATCATGGGTCACGTTGACCACGGTAAGACCTCCTTACTGGATTATATCCGTAAAACGAAAGTGGCTTCGGGTGAGGCCGGTGGTATTACCCAGCACATTGGTTCGTACAAAGTAAAAACAAACGACGGTCGCGAAATCGCGTTCTTGGATACCCCAGGTCACGAAGCTTTTACCGCTATGCGTGCTCGGGGAGCCAAACTGACGGACGTTGCCATTATCGTAATTGCAGCGGACGACAGCGTAATGCCCCAAACCCGGGAAGCCATCAACCACGCCCAGAATGCGGGTGTTCCGATGGTATTTGCTTTCTCGAAGGTAGATAAGCCCGGTGCGAATACGGAGAAAATCCGTGAAGGCCTGTCGCAAATGAATATTCTGGTTGAAGAGTGGGGTGGACGTTTCCAGACCCAGGAAATCTCTTCGAAAAGCGGTTTAGGTATTGACGAACTGCTGGAAAAAGTATTGCTTGAAGCCGAGTTACTTGATCTGAAAGCCAATCCTAACAAACGTGGCGTAGGTACAGTAGTAGAAGCTTCCCTGGATAAAGGTCGCGGTTATGTCGCAAACATTCTGGTACAGAATGGTACAATGAGTGTGGGTGACGTGATGTTGGCTGGACCGTTCTTCGGTAAAGTGAAGGCCATGTTCGACGACAAAGGCCAACGCGTCAAATCGGTAGGGCCTTCTACACCTGTACAGGTTTTAGGTTTGAGCGGTGCTCCCACGGCTGGTGATAAAGTAAATATGATGGAAACGGAGCGTGACGCCCGTGAAATTGCGAACAAACGTGAGCAATTGCTGCGTGAACAATCCCTCCGTACCCGTAAACACATTACCCTGGAAGAAATTGGTCGCCGGAAAGCGATTGGAAACTTCAAAGAGCTTAACGTCATCGTTAAAGGGGACGTGGATGGTTCTGTGGAAGCACTTTCCGATTCGCTGCTTAAACTCTCGACGGCTGAAGTTAATGTTAACATCATCCATAAGGGCGTAGGTCAGGTAACTGAATCCGACGTAATGTTAGCCTCGGCTGGGGACGCTGTAGTTGTAGCCTTCCAGGTTCGTCCTTCGCTCAACGCTCGTCGTTTGGCCGATCAGGAACAAATCGAAATTCGGAATTACTCCATCATCTACCAGGCAATCGAGGACATCAAGAAAGCCATGGAAGGTCTGCTGGAACCCGAATTCCAGGAAGTGGTTACGGCCAACATCGACATTCGCGAAGTATTCCGGATTTCCAAAATCGGTACCGTTGCGGGTTGCTATGTAACCGAAGGTACGGTGAAACGGAACAACAAAATCCGCGTAATCCGCGACTTCATCGTGATCCACGAAGGAGAGATTCAGGCACTAAAACGTTTCAAAGACGATGTATCCGAAGTGAAATTTGGTTACGAATGTGGTCTGAGTATCAAAAACTTCAACGACCTGGAAGTAGGCGATACCATCGAATGCTTCGAAATGCAGGAAGTAAAACGGAAGTTATAAGGAATCGTTGAGGGTTGTAAGTGATTAGAGGATTCGTCAAAAATCTTCGATCAAAGAAAACAAACAACTGAAAACTAGTAACAAAATAAAAGCCTTCATCCAACTTGGGTGAAGGCTTTTTCGTTTATACGCTATATTTTTAGTTATTTCAGGAATCCGACTCTAGGACCTAACATTTCACGGAAGCATCCTGCCCGATCGCCTTCCATAGCTGACACGTCGTATTTATGCAGTTTTTGTATCCCGCTTTTCTTTGGGGACTCTTGGCCGCCGCTATTCCGGTACTGATTCACCTGTTTAATTTCCGGCGAGTCAAGCGAGTATATTTTACGAATGTCAGCTTCCTCAAGCAGATCAATACGACGACCAGTAGCTTTCGACGCCTGAAACACTGGCTGATCATGGCGGCTCGTATATTGGCCTTAGTGTGCCTGGCTCTGGCCTTTGCCCAACCCTTTATTCCTGCCAGCCAAACCACGGGCGTGAGCCGGGATGGCATCACCAGCATTTACCTGGATAACTCCTTATCGATGCAGAATTTGGTAGATAACCGACGGCTGCTCGATGTGGCGGCTACCAAAGTGGAGGAGTTACTGGGAAATTTCCCGAATGCTCCCACCTTACAACTAGTGACCAATGCGTTTGGGGCGGAAGAACATGCCCTGCAGGGAAGTCAGAAGTTACGGGATCGATTGGCTTCCGTTGATTTTGCTCCGGCGGGTCGCTCGCTCGAAAGCGTGTACCGACGGCAACAGCAACTAGCCTCCGCCCATAGTACGGGTAAAAATCAACTATTCTGGTTCTCGGACTTTCAGAAATCAACGACGGGGGATTTACAAAAACTAGTACCTGATTCCAGTACCCAGCTTTTTCTGGTACCCGTGCAGGGAACCGCTACCCAAAACGTCTTTGTAGATACGCTGTGGCTGAATACGCCCTTCATTCGGGAAATGCAGTCTAACGTAGTCACCGTACGCCTGCGTAACTCGGGTACCAGGCCGGTTGAAAATCTGGGTGTTAAACTGTTGCTCGATGAAACGCAGGTAGCTACGCAAATTGTCTCCATTCCGGCTGAAAACTACGTACAGACTACGTTCAATTTTACTGTACGCGGGAAGGGTTTCAAACGGGGGCGAATCACCTTTGAAGATTCACCCGTGTTGTTTGACAACGATTACTACTTCGTACTCAATGCGGCTCCCCGGATCAATGTGGTTCAGGTATATGGGCAGAAATCAGGCAATTTTGTTGAGAATGTTTTTGCGAACGATAGCCTCTTTCAGCAACAGAATTTTTCCGTAAGCAACGTTGATGTGGGTAAATTTCAGGCCGCCAATGTCATCGTACTCGAAGGCGTAGATCGCGTAGAGGGAAGTCTGCTAACGGAATTGCAGCGGTTTATACAGGGAGGCGGAAGTTTGGTCATTGTACCACCCACCCGGGTCAGCGATGGCTCCTGGCTGAATGGGCTGGGTATTCAGAATGTGGCTTCAATTCAGGGGCAGCCTTCCCTGCCTACTTACCTGGCAGAACCATCCCGGCAGAATCCCTTCTTTAGCGACATTTTTGACGAAACAACCCGCAAGGAACAATTGACCATGCCCACGGCCTCGGCAGTATGGTCCTGGCAAGCAGTAGGAGATAAGCTGCTTAGTTTTAAATCCGGGGAGCCTTTCCTGACGTCTTCCAAATCCGGCAATGGGCACGTGTACGTCCTGGCCGCTCCTCTGGAAGCAACGTATGGCGATTTCGCTCAACATGCTCTGTTTTTACCTGTTCTTTACAAAATAGCAGCCTTAAGTGTACGTCAGGAACCCATTGCCTATTCTTTTGAATCGAAAGATCTTGTACTGGATGTAACCGGCAGCCCCAAGAATGCAGTGTATCAGTTGCGTAAAGACAAACTGGAACTCATTCCGGTACAACGAATGATCGGGACACGAATGCACCTGGAGTTACCGCAGTCGAGCCAAAGTAGTACACCGCTGGAATCAGGCTATTATGAATTGCGACTAAATAATCAACTGGTACGTTTGCTGGCCCTCAACCACGGCCATGAAGAATCGCGGATGCAGGTATATACGCCGGATGAACTGCGAGCCATTTTCAAGAATAGAAAAAATGTACAAGTATTCGACAACGTTACCAGGACCGATGTCGCTACCGCCTATAAAGAGCAACACGTAGGAAAAGACCTGTGGAAGTGGTTTATTATTGCGGCTTTAGGTTTCTTACTCACCGAAATTGCTTTAGTACGCTGGATGAAAGGCTAGTAAAGCTCTGATAGCTAGTGAATTAAAGACCTGTATAGATTTATATTTTTCCCATACAGAAGGCCTTAATCTGCGGATTGAGGCCTTTTTAATTGTATTATTTTAGCTATTAATTTATTTGATAAGTATTAATATTAAATTTTTTCTTTGAATAGTTTAAAAAATAAGGGTTTATATAGACAAAAGCGGTCATTTTAGCGATGTAAAGCATCACAGAACCCTTAAACGATAACCTCTACTTTCGTATGAAGAACCTATTACTAAGTCTATTCTTGCTCGGACTTGGTTGGAATGTATTTGCTCAGGATCGTCCCATTAGCGGTCGGGTTACCGGAGACGATACGCAACCCATTCCCGGAGCCAGCGTTTCAGTCAAAGGAACCACGCGGGGAGTCGTAACGAACGCCGAGGGGAGATTCACCCTGAGCGTACCTGAGAATGCTATTCTGGTGGTTTCTTCCGTAGGGTATCTCACGCGGGAGTTTCCGGTGGGAAATCAGAATTCACTGGAACTAGTCATTCCGTCTTCGTCCGCTGAATTATCGGAAGTGGTCGTCGTCGGTTACGGAACCCAGAAAAAGAGCCAGTTGACCGGAGCCATTTCCTCCGTAAGTTCCAAGGAAATTGCTGAACTGCCCATCACTAACGCCCGGCAGGCCTTACAGGGTCGGGCCGCGGGGGTTGATGTCGTGCAATCGGGTAGCCGACCCGGAGCGGGCGTAACGGTACGAATTCGCGGACGTCGTTCGATTAACGCTTCCAATGACCCCCTGTACGTAGTCGATGGAATTCCGTTGGCGGGAGGTATTGACGACCTGAACCCGAACGATATTCAATCGATGGAAGTATTGAAAGATGCGTCGGCAACTGCCATCTACGGGTCTCGGGGAGCCAATGGCGTTGTGATTGTTTCTACCCGTCGGGGAACTACTGGCAAAACCATCGTGAGTTACGATGGGTATTACGGCATTTCACAGGTACTGGGCAAGATCGATGTCATGAATGGTGCTGAGTTTGCCGAGTACAAACGCGAATCGCGGCGGACCTCAGGTCGCTACAATGACTCGGACCCGGCAGCCGATAGTAAAATCTTTGAAGCCGTAGAATTGGATGGCATTGCCAACAATCGCACGACCGATTACCAGTCGTATATTTTCCGTACGGGGCAAATTCAGAGTCACCAGTTGGGAGTACAGGGCGGCAGCGAAAAAACGCAGTTGCTATTTCGGGTAACTTCTTTCAGGATAAAGGAATCATTAAAACCCAGGATTTTACGCGGTATTCCTTCCGGATCAATCTGGATCACCAGATAACGAAACGGATTAAAGTGGGTACATCTACTTTCGCCGTATACAGCGTTGCGAACGGAAACGATACGTTCTATCCGGGTGGTGGCAATGGCTTTAACCCCCTGGGATTAACCTTACGGGAAAATCCGCTGGGAAAACCCTACGACGAGAACGGTAATCTGATTTTCCTTCCAACGTCCGATGGTTTACAGTCAAACCCGGCGGCGGAAGTAGTACCCGGATCAAACATTGCCGAAACGAAAACGATCCGTATTTTCAACAGCCTTTACGGGGAATGGAACATCATTGACGGACTTAAATACCGACTCAATTTCGGACCAGACTTTACGAACCGTCGCTTTGGCCGTTTCTGGGGTACTTACACGAGTGATCGACGGGGTGGTGATCCCCGGGGTCTGACCGATTACTCGCAGGGCTTTAACTATACGCTGGAAAATATCCTGACGTATCAGAAACAGTTCCGCGAAGTACACGATCTGAATATTACGGCTCTGCACTCCATTCAGCGGGATAACTACGAAACAGCTCGGATCAACGTGAATGGTATTCCCGCTTCTACGCAGGAATTCTACAGTCTGGGCCAGGCATCGACCATTGCCGGCGTGGGTACCGGATTGACTCAGTGGACTTTACTATCGTTCATGGGGCGGGTCAATTATAGTTATAATGATAAATACCTGATTACACTGACGGGTCGGTACGATGGATCTTCGCGTTTTGGTAGAAACAATAAATTCGGGTTTTTTCCCTCGTTGGCCGTGGGTTGGAATATGAGTAACGAAGCGTTCCTGAAAGGCGTAAGCTGGCTCGATCAGTTGAAACTTCGGGGTAGTTGGGGTTCCATTGGTAATACGGCCATTGATCCTTACCAAACGCAAAACCTCCTGTCCCGTACCGTCTACGCCTGGAATACGATCGGGGCGTACGGCTACCGACCTAACGTACTGGGGAACCCCAACTTACGCTGGGAAACGACTACAACGGCAAACGTCGGTTTGGACTACAGTTTCTTCCGGGGACGAATCGCCGGTTCACTCGAAGTCTATCAGGCTGATACCAAGGATTTACTACTCGCCGATCAGTTGCCGTTCACGAGCGGATACGGAAGCGTATTGCGGAACGTAGGCAAAACCCGTAACCAGGGTCTGGAAATTACGCTGTCAACGATCAACATTGATGCGGCGAATGGTTTCCGCTGGTCAACGGATTTGCAGTTCACCAAAAACAAGGAACAGATTCGTGAATTGTTCAACGGTAAAGTAGATGACGTGGGAAATGCCCGATTCATTGGTCAACCGATTACGGCTATCTACGACTTCAAGAAAATTGGCATCTGGCAAACGAGCGAAAGTGAAGAAGCCAAACGCTACGGACAGAACCCAGGCGAAGTAAAACTACTTGACATCAGTGGAAAAGACGGCGTGCCCGACGGGAAGATAGACGCTACGTATGACCGGATGATTATCGGTTCACAGATTCCGAAATTCACCGCCGGTATGACGAACCGCTTCAGCTTCAAGGGCGTTGATCTGTCCTTTTTCCTGTATGCCCGCGTGGGAAGTACCATTACCAGTGGTTTCCACCAGACCTTCAACACGTTAGCTGGCCGTTATAATAACCTGGATATTGATTACTGGACGCCTAACAATCCTACGAACGAATTTCCTCGTCCGAACCAAAACCAGGAATCGCCCCTGTACGCCAGTACTTTACGCTATTTCAGCGGTACGTTCGTAAAAGTTCGCAACATCAATGTAGGATACAACTTCACCGAAGGTATTGCCAGAAAACTGGGGATGAGCAGTTTACGGGCTTATGTAGCCGCTCAGCAGCCCTTCATTTTCTCGGAATACCGTTCGAAATACAAGGGTATCGATAATGAGACCGTGAATAACGTGGATGAAAATCAGACGCCTTCGGCCCGTCAGTTCATTTTCGGTATCAACGCGAAATTCTAGCAAACGATTCGGAACGCTGGTTCCGGTTTCAACTACAGACATTCATGAAAAAAATAGTATATTCTTTATTGATTGCCAGTCTGATGCTGACCGGGCAATCGTGCAGTAACATGCTCGATGAAAAAGCCATTTCATCGGTAGGCGGTGAGTATTATGACACGTCAGCGGGGTTTGAAGCGGGCGTTCGGGCCGCGTATGCCTCGTTACGGGATTATTACGGTCGCGAAATCGGTACCAACCTGACGGTATTCGGCACCGATACGTTTACGATGGGAGCTGACGGCAGCTACAAGTACATGAACCGTTATACAACCGAATTCAATTCGAATGTGGATCTGCTCCGGGATCTATGGAATAACTTCTACGTGGCGATCAACACGATGAACATTCTCATCGATAAAGCCAACGCGGGTCAGGTTTCCGGTTTGACGGATGCGAATAAAAACTTGCGAATTGCCGAATTACGCTTTTTGCGAGCTCATCATTACTTCATTCTGGTGCAAAACTGGGGACCGGTTGCTCTGACACTAACGGGCAATCTGGAAGCAAAAAAAGATTTTACCCGTGCTCCGGTCAAGGATGTATACGCAGCTATTACTGCCGATCTGGAAGCGGCGTTAACGCAATTGCCGACGACTACCGCTGATTATGGCCGGGTCACGAAAGGAGCCTGTGAGCATCTGCTGGCTCGCGTGTACCTGACCAAAGCAACGTCAGAGGCTGCTGCGTCAGATGATTATACCAAGGCGGCTACCTATGCTCAAAATGTGATCAAGAATTATACGTACTCCTTACTGACCGACTTTGCCAGCGTCTACGATCAGGCCAATCAGGTGAATAGTGAAGTCATCTTCGCGGTGCAGTACACGAACGATGCGTTGACGGACATTGGGCCCAGTTCCAGCAATACGGGAACGATTTACAATGGGAATCAAACCCACTTATTTTTTGGAAATGAGTACGACGTTCAGGCAGGGATGAAACGGGATTTGGCCAATGGTCGGCCCTGGAAACGGTATATGCCGACGAATTATATGCTGAACACCGTTTTCAATCCAGCGGATCGTACGAAAGATTCACGGTACAAGAAAACGTTCAAGGACACCTGGTACTCTAACAATCCGGGCACGTTTACCAACGTGTTCGATAACTCGAAAACGAAAGTAACATTTGCTGCGGGGGATACGGCCATTTTTATTCCTGGTATGGAATGGACGCAGGCTCAGCGGGCGGCTAAACCGTATCAGGTGCTGGTACCGAGCCAGTATAGACCTACGTTGTTTCCTCCGTTGAAGAAGTTCTTCGATCCACTGCGGCAGGATGTAACGGCGGAGTGGGGCAGTCGCGACTGGTTTGTGATGCGTCTGGCCGAGACCTATCTGATTCTGGCCGAAGCGAATCTGAAGCTGGGTAAAATGCAGGAAGCCACCGATGCCATCAACGTGGTACGGGTACGGGCAGCATGGGCCGGTCAACAGGAAGCCATGAAAATCAAAGCTTCGGATCTAACCATGGAATTTATCATGGAAGAACGCGAGCGGGAACTGGCAGGTGAAATGTTTCGCTGGTACGATCTGAAACGCTGGGGTGTACTGGTCGAACGCGTGAAAAAGTATAACCCTGATATCGTGAATCTTCAGGAGTACCATAACCTGCGACCCATTCCACAAACGCAGATTGACCGAACCACGGGTGGCGTTACGGCTTTTCCTCAGAATACGGGGTATTGAGCAAGCACGGCGATGATCATGAGCCACGGACCAACGTCCGTGGCTACCAGATGGATCGAGCCTGCGGCTCTGGTACGCAAAAGGTATCGTAGGTAGAGGATTGTGATCCGAACCATTAAAGCGTACTTCCGAACCAGAGCCGCAGGCTTGACCCTTTTCGTAGGGCTGGACTTTAGTCCAGCCCTACTTTTTTAAAGCCTGTTTAGCTTTCCGCTTCGCCTGTAAACGGAAAAATTCTTCCCGTTTCCGCTGTTCTTTCTTCCGGGCCTCCAGTTGAGACGCTTCGTAGTCGGCGATGGGTTCACCCAGCAAATCCCGAATAACGACCGAAGCACAGACGGCTCCGAACGTAGCGGGAAGGTAGGAGATCGTTCCGTAGGCCGAACGTTTAAAATTCGAACCGTCGGTATGCATGAGCGATTCGGCTCGTACCAGCTCCGTCGAGTATACCGCCTTGATTCCCGATTGCACGCCAAGGCGACGCAGCCGTTTGCGTACGTAGTAGGCGAGGGTACAGGACTTGGTCTGAAACAGGTCCGCCACCTGTACCTGCGTTGGGTCAAATTTTCCACCTGCACCCATCGAACTAATGATGCGATACCCCTTCTGATACGCCGTTTCCAGTAGCGTCAGTTTGGGTGTAATCGAATCGATACAATCCATGACGTAGTCAAAGGGCTGGTTCAGAATGTCGCGGGCGGCTTCGGGAGAAAGAAAATCCTTGCGTACGTGCAGTTTCAGTTCCGGATTGATACTCAGCAATCGTTCGGCCATGAGATCGGCCTTTGAAAGTCCGTGCGTAGTAGCCAGGGCGGGTAATTGCCGGTTTCGGTTGGAAGGGTCTACCACATCACCATCCACGATAGTCATTTCACCCACACCCGAGCGGGCGATAAATTCGGCAGCGAAGGAGCCTACACCACCCAGGCCAATCACCAGAACGTGGGCCTTTGCTAATAAATCGAGCCCTTCTGGCCCGATCAATAATTCAGTTCTTGATAACCAACTCATTGCTTTAAGGATACCGCTTCAACAGGCCGTGATCCGCTGAAAATTCTGCCAGATTTGATTTTGTAGCTCATTCACAGAACCATTCAGCTGCCGGGAAGCCTCCACAAAGATACGATCAATGGAGAGTTGCTGATCATCCGTTTCCAGAAAAAGTCGGTCTAACGGAATCATTTTCAGACACTTCGAAGCATTTGATCCTTCTTTCAGCAAGGCATGGCCGAGGGAAAAATAGAAATCGTGCTGGAGTAGTTGCTGGGCAATCTGCTCATTGGCGTTGAAGCCATGTACAATCAATGGAATCTTCAGTTTCAGTCGCTTGACCAACGCAATCAATTCAGGGAACGCCCGTACGCAGTGAATAATGACGGGCATCTGGTACTGATGGGCCAGTAACAACTGCCGTTCAAATACCGCTTGTTGCAAGGAAAGTGGAGCCTCGGTTAGCCGATCCAGTCCGCATTCGCCCACGGCGGTTAATTGCTTTTGCTGAAGAGCCTGTTCGATCAGGGCTAGTTGCGAATCGATGGCTGCTTCCTGAATGTACCAGGGATGAATGCCCAGACTGATGCGTTGCCCGGCAGGCGTTGCTTCCGAAAAATGAGCATTATAAATGGTCTCGGTCCCTTCGTTGGGCTCGATACGGTGGGTATGGAAATTCAAAAAAGATAAATCAGCCATCGTTTGTTGGAAGAAAAGCGAATCGTACGCAAAAAACGAAACACGCCGCCTGGAAAACAAGTACCTTTGTCGCAGCAACTGGAGCGGAGCCAGGTTACGAATCGATCAGACCGTATCGAACGCTCGTACATCCGCCATCCGAAACTATTACTATGTCTACTCAAGTTCGCGTACGTTTTGCTCCCAGTCCCACGGGAGCCTTACACATTGGCGGCGTTCGTACCGCTTTGTATAACTACCTGTTCGCCCGCCAGACGGGCGGAAAGATGCTCCTTCGCATTGAAGATACGGATCAGAACCGCTTTGTACCGGGAGCCGAAAATTACATCCTCGAAGCCTTGGCGTGGGTGGGTATCACCATCGATGAAGGCATCGGCGTGGGCGGCCCCCACGAGCCTTATCGCCAGTCGGAACGGAAACACATGTACCGCGATTTTGCCGAAACGCTCGTGGCTACGGACAAGGCTTACTACGCCTTCGATACGCCGGAAGAACTGGACGAAATGCGTCAGACGTTTGAAAAACAAGGTTCGGCCTTTCAGTACAACAGCATCACGCGGACTCGTTTAAAAAACTCGCTGACCTTGCCCGTCGAAGAAGTACAGGCCAAGATTGCCGCTGGTGAGCCGTACGTAATTCGTCTGAAAGTACCGGCCAAGGAAGAAATTCGTTTTAAAGACTTGATTCGGGAATGGGTAAACGTGCATTCGTCCCAGATTGATGATAAAGTTTTACTCAAAGCCGATGGAATGCCAACGTACCACCTGGCGAACGTGGTGGATGACCATTTGATGGGCATTACGCACGTCATTCGCGGGGAAGAGTGGTTACCCTCGGCTCCTTTACACGTACTATTATACCAGTCTTTTGGCTGGGAACGTCCCGAATTTGCTCACCTGCCGCTGTTGCTGAAACCCGAAGGCAATGGCAAGTTGTCGAAACGTGACGCGGATCTGGGCGGTTTTCCGGTATTTCCGCTCGAATGGAAAGATCCGGCAACGGGTACTGTAGCCCGTGGCTTTCGTGAGGACGGGTACCTGCCCGAGGCTGTCGTGAACTTCTTAGCCTTTTTAGGCTGGAACCCTGGTACCGAACAGGAGATGTTTACGATGGACGAACTGATTACGGCGTTTAGTCTGGATAAGATTCACAAAGCCGGAGCCCGTTTCGATATTGCGAAAGCCAAATGGTTCAACCAGCAGTATTTGCGGCAACGTTCGGATGATTCGATAGCTGAATTACTGAAGGCGTCATTTCCCGCTTCTACAGCGGAACAAGTACAGAGCATTGTTCATTTGTTGAAGGACCGCGTCACGTTTCCGCAGGAAATCGTCGAGCAATCGAAGTTTCTTTTCGAAGCTCCCACGCAGTACGATGAGCAGGTGATGAACAGCAAATGGAATGCGGATGTAGCCGGGGTAGTACAGGCTTATGCCGAGGCTTTGCCCGCCGTTGAACCCTTCACCGCCGAGACGGCCAAGGAAGCCTTGCACAAGGTGACCGATGAGAAAGGCATCAAACTGGGTAAGGTGATGCAACCCCTTCGGGTAGTACTGACCGGAGCCGCTGCCGGGCCGGATTTGATGCTTTCCATGGAAATCATGGGGAAAGCAGAAGTCATTAACCGATTAACGAAAGTCCTGTAGCGTTCGGAGTTTTGGGTTTAGCGTTTGGAGTTGGCCCATCCTTTTTGGCAAAAAGTCGAGAAAGTTAGACTGAACGCTAAACCCGACACGCAAAACTCAAAACATAAAAGCCATGGCTAAGAAATCACCAAAAAAGCCCGTTCAACCCGAAAAGCCGCGAGTTCATAAAGACTTGGAAGGCTGGATATTACGATTAATAACTTTGGCGAGCTGAATATGTCTCTGCCCATCGACAAGATCAACGAATTCCTGAACCGGACGGTAGATGATAAAAAACTTCGTCATCGGGATGACTTGGAAGCTTTGCCGGGTCGCAAACGCGAGGACGAAGAAGAAGAGGAAGATTTCGATTTGCCGGACGATCTCAAACGGGAATTAGGGGAGTAACTACGTTTGGAACGTTTCAGGTTATGGGGTTTGAGTCATCAGCATAAAGCCGTATTTAGTACATTGAATTTTATATAAGTAGCTGGGGGACAATAGTTTAAAGCAGTGTTTGTTACTGAAAATATAAATGTTTATTTCAGCTCCTGGTCCTTTATCAAACGACTCAAACGCTTTAAAACCGGAACACTACCATGCGTAGCCACGAGATTGATTACAAAATTATTGGTGAAGATATTCAGATCGTTGAAATCGAACTGGACCCCAACGAAACGGTAATTGCCGAAGCCGGAGCCATGCTCTTTATGGAAGATGGCATTCAGTTCGAAACCAAGATGGGCGACGGCTCGGAACCTGATCGCGGCTTGCTGGGAAAACTCCTGCAGGCCGGAAGCCGGAAGCTGATGGGCGAATCGCTCTTCATGACGCACTTTACTAACCGTGGCTACGGCAAGCGTAAGGTGGCTTTTGCGGCTCCGTATCCGGGTACCGTACTGCCCATCAATCTGGCCAATTTACCGGGCCAGGCCCTCATTACTCAGAAAGATAGCTTCCTGTGTGCCGCCTTGGGAACGAAAGTAGCGATCACGTTCAATCAAAAAATCGGCTCGGGACTATTCGGTGGGGAAGGCTTTGTCCTCCAGCGATTGCAGGGCGACGGACTGGCGTTTATCCACGCCGGAGGGGTCGTCATTGAGCGGTATCTGAATAATGAAACCCTACGGGTTGACACGGGCTGTATCGTAGGTTTTGAGCAGCAAATCAACTATTCCATCCAGCGTTCGGGTGGTTTAAAATCCATGGTTTTCGGCGGTGAAGGTATCTTCCTGGCGACCCTTTCGGGTACGGGGCGGGTCTGGATTCAGTCGATGCCGATTGTGAAACTAGCGAACGCCCTGGGTTCCATGACCAGTGTTACGGGTAGTGGTAAGGAAAGTGGTTCGGTACTGGGCGGCCTGGGTAACTTGTTTGAGTAAACGAACATTGGGACTCAACTCCTAGGAAAATAATGATAAATTCGCGGGAATCCATCAGTTGGATTCCCGCTTTTCGTTATAGCGTTTACCGTTTTCCTGAACGTAAGGTTTGAAACAGAAAACGGAAAACAGACTACTAAAAAGATGCTCCGAACTCTTTCTTACAGCTTCCTGACCTTTTTGATGAGTAGTATTTTATGGTCTTGTAGTGAAGATTATACGCCCAAACCCAAAGGCTTTCCCCGGATTGATTTACCCCCGCACGCGTATCAGCCCCTCACGGAAAATCATCCGTATACCTTCGAGTATTCCAAAGCCGCAGTCATCAAACCGGATACGTTCAAAGGAGCCGAGCCCCACTGGATTTTCATTACCTATCCGTCTTTAAAAGCTAATGTTCAATTGACCTATAAGCCCGTACAGGGCAGTAAGGAACGCCTGCGGGGCTTTATTTCCGACGCGTACAAGCTGGCTGCCAAACATCAGGAAAAAGCTTACGCTCTGAAAGATGCTGTCGCCCTGGGCAAGTCCGGACAGACCTTTACTCTGCTGGAAATCGCCGGAGATGTACCCAGTCATATGCAGTTTTATACGACAGATTCCACGAAGCATTTTCTACGCGGAGCCATGTATCTGCAAACGGCTACGGAGAATGATTCCCTGGCTCCGGTGGTCGAGTACATCAAGCAGGATGTAATGCACCTGGTGAACACCCTGAAGTGGAAAAAATAACCAATGAGTAATGCGGCTGGGAGCATAGAACCTGGCCTACAATAGCAGTAGCGAATGTCTGTATCTTTTGAATTGATAAATGCCCGCATCGGTTGGGAGCGAGAAACCCTGATCGAAAACTTAAACTGGACGCTGGAAAAAGGCCAACACTGGGCCTTGGTAGGCCCTACGGGTTCGGGAAAGTCTTTGCTGTTATCCATACTGGCCGGAAAACGATCCGTGCTGGGAGGCGTATTTCATTCCGATCTGCCGAAAGAAAGCGTCGAATTGGTCCCCAACGATTTCAGTTTTAACCGAAATATTGCGGCTTCGGCCACCTTCTATCAGCAGCGTTTCAATAGTTATGCATCGGTGGAAAGTCCAACGGTATGGGAAGTCCTGCAAAATCAGGTGAAACCCGTAGGTACCGTCGACGCTCATTCGATACAGTTACCGCCGCTGGCTTACGAGGAAGCGTATGTGCAGGAAGTGGCTACGCGATTGCGGGTTAGTCATTTACTGGATCGGCACGTTACTTCGCTTTCCAATGGCGAAACCCGGCGGACGTTGCTCACGCTGAGTTTTCTGAGAAATCCGCAGGTACTTTTACTGGATAATCCGTTTGTCGGACTGGATGTAGCGAGCCGGTCCGCTTTGCACGATATTCTCACGCACATTGCCGAAACGGGTACGACGTTGATTCTGGTCGCTCCGCCGACGGATATTCCCAACCCCATTACGCATATACTTGAGTTACCCGAAGGCAAGTCCCTACTGCGATGGAACTATGTACCTCCTGCGGCAGCCAAGCGGCGGGACCAGATTCAGTTACCCGAACCGCTGACACCAGCGGCTTCTTTTGACTATGCCATCCGAATGCGAAATATTTCGATTCGCTACGGAGAAACCCAAATACTGGACGGGATAAACTGGGAGGTGAAACGGGGCGAAAAATGGGCTTTGCTCGGTCCGAACGGCTCCGGAAAATCTACCTTACTGAGTTTAATTACGGGCGACAACCCGCAAGCCTACGCCAATGATTTTGACTTGTTTGACCGGAAACGGGGTACGGGCGAAAGCATCTGGGATATTAAGAAAAACATCGGATTCGTATCACCCGAACTGCATTTGTACTTTCCCCGCGATCAAAACGTCTGGAAAGTGGTAGCTTCCGGCCTGTTTGATACCATGGGTCTGTTCAAAAAACTCAAAGACGAACAAGCCGCTTACGTCGAACAATTCCTGACGGCGTTTGAACTGCAAGCTTATCATGATAAACGACTGGCTCAGCTTTCCACCGGGCAGCAACGGCTGGTATTGCTGGCTCGGGCCTTAATCAAAAATCCGCCCCTACTTATTCTTGATGAACCCTGTCAGGGACTGGACACGGATCAGATGATTCGTTTTCGGGATACCGTCGATAGCCTGTGCGAAAATACGGACCGTACCTTGTTGTACGTTTCGCATTACACCGAGGAAATCCCGCAATGCGTAACCCGTATGCTTCAGCTGAATGGCGGAAAAGTAGCGGAAATGGAGTAGGTTTTGAGCGAGTAGTAGGGTAGGAAGCGGGAAGCGGGCCTTGGCTGATTTGTTCAGCCAAGGCCGATCATTTTCTGGACCGTTTGAAGCGAAGAGGTATTATTTTTTTGAGAGAATGCGTTGTTAAACGTACCCAAGCTGGCATTTTATGAGAAAAAGTACCTTCCTGACCACTGCGATACTAGGTTCAATCCTGACGTTTTCCGCCCGGAGCCAGGATTATCCCATCCAACCCGTACCCTTTACGAACGTTAAAATTACCTCGGCTTTCTGGCAGCCCCGGATTGAAACTAACCGTACGCAAACCATTCCTTTTGCTTTTCAAAAGTGCGAGGAAACGGGTCGGATTGACAATTTTGCTATTGCGGGGAAGCTGAAGAAAGGAGAATTTCAGGGGCAGCGATTTGATGATTCCGACGTGTTCAAAGTGGTCGAAGGAGCTTCGTACTCGCTGGCCAGTCATCCCGATCCGAAACTGGAGGCGTACCTGGATACGGTCATCACTAAAATCGCGGCGGCTCAGGAACCCGATGGATACCTGTACACAATTCGTACCATTTTGGGCGATAAAATAATGGACCGGGACTGGCGATCCGGCTATACCCGGTTTAATTTCTTAAATGGCTCGCACGAACTATACAACGTAGGCCATTTGTACGAAGCCGCCGTGGCTCACTACCAGGCTACCGGAAAGAAAACCTTACTAAACGTAGCCACCAAAAACGCCGATTATTTATTGAAGGTATTCGGTCCGGAGAAGTTAATTGAGGTACCCGGCCACGAAGAAATTGAGTTGGGGCTGGTTAAACTCTACCGGGCAACTAAGAAGAAAGAATACCTGGATCTGGCCAAATTTTTCATTGATATGCGGGGCCGTAAAGACCTTCGCCGGATTCTCATCGTGCAACAACCCGACGGTAGTGCTTCGCACGCCGATAGTTTGTACTTCCAGGATCACATTCCTGTAACGGAACAAACCGAAGTAGTGGGCCATTCGGTACGTGCAGGATACCTGTACGCGGGTATGACCGATGTAGATGCCGTAATGGGAGCCAAAACCTATGGCAAAGCCCTCAATAAACTCTGGCACAACGCCGTAGATCAGCGAATGTTTCTGACCGGCGGGGTAGGAGCCAACCGGATGAACGAAGGGTTCGGAGAAGATTACGAATTACCCAATCAGGAAGCCTACGCGGAAACCTGTGCTTCCGTAGCTCAGATGCTCTGGAATTACCGGATGTTTCTGGAGTCGGGCGATGCCGCTTATCTGGACGTCTTCGAGCGAATCATGTACAACGGCTTTCTGTCGGGGGTCTCGCTGGACGGTACGCACTTCTTCTATCCCAACCCACTGGCTGCCGATGGCGTAACCAAGTTCAATGGCGAAGCAACCCGAGTCGAATGGTTTGCGACCTCGTGTTGTCCCACCAATGTTACCCGCGTCATGCCTTCTCTGCCGGGCTACGTGTATGCCGTTCGAAATAATGATCTGTACCTGAATCTGTTCATGGCCGGTACCGCTAATTTGACCCTCAACAATCAGCCGATTACTGTAACGCAGGAGACCAATTACCCCTGGAATGGCTTTCAAAAACTGACACTGACGCCCGAAAAAGCTACGGAATTTGCCGTACGAATTCGAATTCCCGGCTGGGCTCAGGGCAAACCCATGCCTGGCGATCTGTACCGGTATCAGAACGCCGAAGCTCAGCCCATCACGATTAAAGTCAACGGAAAAAAAGCTGCGTATCGGCTCGAAAAAGGCTTTGCCGTATTGCAGCGTACCTGGAAGAAAGGGGATGTCGTAGAAATGGAATTACCAATGCCCATTCGCAAAGTACTGGCTCACGAAAAGGTGAAAGCAGATCAGGGTCGGGTCGCTCTCGAACGCGGCCCGATTGTATACTGCGTGGAGGGCGTGGATAATGGTGGTGAGGTCGAGCAAATCTCCGTTAATGAGCAGACGAAACTAAAAGCCATTAACGCTCCGGATTTCATCACCACGAGTGTACTCATCAAAGGGGAAAACCCCGGCGGAGCGAAATTTACAGCTATTCCGTACCACCTCTGGAGTCATCGGGGTGTGGGGAAAATGGCCGTTTGGCTACACAATCGCTAAACTAAAAAGGTTCATCTTCGGATGAGCCTTTTTAGTTTTGAAGGATGCGTTCGTAAAAATCCAGCAGCCGCTGTTGTTCGTAAGCCCAATTGTAACGTTGCCGGACGGCCCGTTTGCCGCGTTCACCCATCTGTGTTCGGACGGCAGGTTGCTCAATTAAAATCTTCAGGGATTCGTACAACTGCTCCGCGTCAGTAGGATCGATACAAAAGCCGCATTCGTTTTCCTCAACTACCGATTGATACAAAGGAAAGTTGGACGTAACCACGGGCAAACCCAAGGCCATGTACTCAAAGATTTTGCTGGGATACGATCCGGGGAAATCGCCGATGGGTCGTAGTAGGGCGACCCCACCCAGACATCCAGCTCCCGTTCGATACGCTTCCGGAGCTGGCGTATGTCCGTGAAAAATCAGGTTTTCTTTGACCTCCTCATAGCCGGGTAACTGTTCAATTTCTTCAAAGGAGCGAAGATCGAATCCCGGTTTTCCGAAAATATGCCAGCGAAAATCCGGGTACTCCTTCCGAAGAAGGCGGGACGCTTCAATCATGACATCCAGGCAACGGGCCTTACTGATTTGTCCCAGATAAAAAAAGGCGGGCGGCCCACCTGTCGTTGAAGGAGCAGACGAAGGAAATAAAGAAAGGTCCGGAAAATTATGCAGGACGATGGACGGCTTCTGTACGTCCGTATACGATTCTAGGTACGAATCTTCCGCAAAAATGAAGTAAAACTTCCGGCGAGCGATACGGTCGAAAAGTCGGAAAAACCAGCGAAACAGCCGACCATTGTTGATCTGCTTCCCATCGAGTTGCTTCGCCATATTTTCGTAGGCATCGAAAATGACTTTTGACCCCAACCACTGATTCAGCAACGCAATGGGTAAGGCTTCGGGGGCGTGTACGTGTACAATGTCTGCTCGTACTCGTAAACTGTGCCACAAAACCTGTGGATGTACAAACAGCAACCGTTTCAGTAACGAAGATTCGTAGGGAATCGGAAGGAACGTAATGGAAGTATTGGAGTTCAGCGGTGGCGTCGCTAGTACAGTAGTCGGGTAACGCAGGGCCGTACTAACCGCCATCTTCAGGACCATTCGCGAATCATCCCCCCGATGCAGGGTACTCAGGTGTAGTACGTTAGGTTTCATGCAGAAATAACTCCGTTTTCAAAGCAGGCTGGAAAGCTACTAACTATACGTTCAGGAAATGCATTGCGAACGACTGTTTCCGACAAAGATACTACGGATGCTTTTGTTCTACGGAGGCTAATGCGGAATCTAGAGCGATCAGATTACCTGGGAAATCGCATAAAAATAAAATTATAGTTAATTCCTGAAAAATAACATAGGATGCTGCCAGTTTTGTTATTTTTGTGGTAATTTATTGTAATAAAATAATACGTATAGTAAGTTCGAATGAAGCAACTTTTCCTCATCTTACTTCTTCCTATTCTGATTCTTAGTAGTTGTCAGAAAAATAAGCAGGAATATACCCGTCTTACCAATAATCCTGAATTTTTACGAAAGGCTGAACGCAAACTCACGCAGGTAATCATCCACGACGTATTTGGGCCACCCGTAGCTGCCCGTATCTACGCGTATTCTAGTTTAGCCGCGTATGAAGCCTTGTTGCCCGCGTATCCACAGTATCGGAGCATGGCAGGACAGTTGAATGAGTACACAGCTACGCCTAAGCCCGAAGCCGATCAGGAGTACTGCTTTCCGCTGGCCAGTAGCCGGGCCTTTCTGCTGGTCGGTCGGCAGTGGACCTTCTCAGGGGGTATGATTGATGATTTTGAAAAAGATTTTTACGAAGCGTTTGAAAAGGCTTTGCCTTCGGACGTCTACGAACGCTCCATGCAGTATGGAGAGGCGGTAGCCAAACACGTCATTGCGTATTCGTTAAAAGACCAGTATAAGGAAACCCGGGGATTTCGCTATACCGTAACGAATCAAAAAGGAAGCTGGGTTCCTACGCCACCCGCGTACATGGATGCGTTGGAACCATTTTGGGCCAAAATCCGGCCTTTGGCCCTGGATTCGGCTACGCAATTCCGGCTTAAGGGTTTTCCAGCCTACAGCGATAATCCCGCCAGTGATTGTTACAAAGAGGCAAAAGAGGTATATGAAGCCGTAAAATTTAGTACCGAAGAGGAGAAGGAAATCGCAAATTTCTGGGATTGTAATCCTTTCAAAATGAATATTCAGGGGCATGCTGCGTTCGCTACGAAGAAAATGTCCCCAGGTGGGCACTGGATGAGTATCGTGGGTCTTACCACCCGGAAAACCCAGAAAGATTTCATGCAAACTGCCGAAGCGTATCTGCTTACGTCCATCGCTTTATTTGATGGATTCATCGCTTGCTGGGATGAAAAATACCGTACGGTTCGTATTCGACCAGAAACGTACATCAATAACCTGATCGATGAGCAGTGGCAGCCTTTGTTACAAACACCACCCTTTCCTGAATATCCTTCCGGACACAGTGTCGTTTCCGCTGCCTCAGCGGTTGCATTAACGGCTGTACTGGGAGATCATTTAACTTTTGCCGATTCCTCCGAAGTAGCCTATGGATTGCCCGTGCGGCAATACACTTCCTTTAAAGCGGCGGCTACTGAAGCGGCGATCAGTCGGCTATACGGTGGCATTCACTTCAAAACGGCCATTGATCACGGTTTTGATCAGGGAGAGGCAGTAGGTGCCTGGATTTTGCATAAAATAAAGACCAGGCAGTAAAATAAATACTTAGGTGTAAAAAACTCATTTGTAAAAAACAATTTTAAGGGATTCAAATTAGGATTTTAGCTAGGTATAAACACTTAAATTGTTTTTTTTTAAACATTAGGGGCTAAATTGTATTATATGAACTAAATATTGTAGTTTGCGTACCGGAAAGCGGTAAAAATGTATCCATCCAATAGTATACTAGACAAATTCGAGTGGTTTGATTTGTCTTTTTTTGATTGGATGTGCATTTTTCTCTAACCAAGTTTACTAATACAATACATAACCCTTACAAATGATGAAACAGACTTACTTGCAGCGTAGCTCGTTGGGTCAAAAAAGTAAATTCAGACAGTGGTCTACCGCATGTCTGAGTCTTTTAATGATTCTTCTCAACATGACGACCTGGGCTCAGCAAAGAACCCTCACTGGAAAGGTTACTTCAGCTGAAGATGGAAGCGATCTCCCCGGGGTGAGCATCCTGGTCGTTGGCACCTCTAACGGTACACAAACCGCCGCCGATGGAACGTATAAGATTAACGTTACATCCGGTTCTAAACTTCGGTTTACGTCGGTTGGTATGATTTCACAGGAAATTGACATCACCAGCCAGACCACACTCAATGTAAGCTTACAGCCTAATTCTCAGTCGCTTTCGGAAGTAGTAGTAGTCGGATACGGTACGCAGCGAAAAGCGGACGTAACTGGAGCCACCGCTACGGTAACCTCGAAAGACTTTAACGCGGGGGTATTGAACAACCCCTTACAGGCCGTACAGGGTAAAGTTTCCGGTCTGGTTATCAGTGCTCCCAACAGTGATCCTACGAACAACCGTCCTACGATTCGTCTACGCGGAACGTCATCGCTGTCTGCTAACTCCGAGCCTCTGATTGTAATTGACGGAGTAGCCGGTGCTCCGTTAAACAGCGTTGCTCCGGAAGATATTCAGTCGGTTGACGTATTGAAAGATGCTTCTGCCGCGGCGATCTACGGTTCACGCGGGGCAAACGGTGTCATCATTGTTACGACTAAAAAAGGTACCGCAGGTCGTACTTCGGTTGAATACAGTGGTTACATCTCGATGGGTAAAGAAGTACGTCGTCCTGGGTTCCTGACGCCAGACGAATTCCGGGCGAAGTTAGCGGAACGGAACGTCACGGGTCAGGACTTTGGAGCTTCAACCAACTGGATTGATCAGGTCACCCAAACTTCCTGGACGCAGAACCACTCGGTAGCCGTCAGTGGTGGGGCCGAAAAATTCAGCTACCGGGGTTCACTGGTGTATCTGGATCAGCCCGGCATCGTGAAAAACTCTGGATTCAACCGGATTAACGCTCGTTTGAACCTGGTACAGAAAGCGTTGGACGACCGGTTGGAAATTCAACTTTTACTGTCCCACCAGACGAATAACAAAAAATTCGTCGATTACGGAGCCCTGCGTTCAGCGGTACGTTTCAACCCGACGCAGCCAATCTACAACGCCGACGGAACCTTCAACCAACCCCAGGGACAGTTTGAAGTAGAAAACCCGTTGGCTCGACTGATGCAATTGACGAACGAAGGCAAAGAGCGTCAGACCTTACTGAATGCCAAAGCCAGCTACGAAATTGTGAAAGGCTTGAAAGTAGGGGTGAATGCTTCGCAAAGTACGTTTGATTACCTGTATGGTTTCTTCATTCCCAGTTATTTCCGGGGTAGTGGAAACAGTATTTCGCGGGCCCGTCGGGAAACGCAGGAAGTACTGGATCGCTTGATTGAAAGCACCGTTAACTATTCGAATACGATTGATAAACACAACTTTAGCGTTCTGTTAGGTCATACGTATCAAAAAGTTAGCAACGAAGGTTTTGGTGCCGAGCACAGCAATTTCCCCGATGCCTTTGGTTACAATAACCTGGAATCGGGTAACGATAACGCGGACGGATCGACCAACCGTCGGGTAAACTCCTATAAATCAGAAGCGATCCTGGTAGGTCTGATTGGTCGGCTTAACTATTCGTACAACGAAAAGTATCTGTTGACGGCCAATATTCGCCGTGATGGTTCTTCGCGTTTCGGTGCCAATAACCGCTGGGGTTGGTTCCCCTCCGTATCAGCGGGCTGGCGTTTAATTGAAGAGGATTTCATTAAAAATAGTAACCTCTTTAGCGATTTGAAACTGCGGGCCGGATACGGCGTCACGGGTAACCAGGATGGTATTGCGGACTACGCAGCTCGGCGTTTATACGGTTCGCAAGGATCGTATTACACCAACGGTGGATTCCAAACGGCTTACTTCTACTCACAAAACGCGAATCCAGACTTGAAATGGGAAACCTCTGCCATGACCAACATCGGGGTAGACTTCGGTTTCATGAAAGGCCGCCTGACGGGCTCACTGGAATTTTACTACAAAGACACCCGCGATCTGTTGTTTAACTACCCCGTTGCCATTGGCTCCCGGTATGGTTCACAGCAACTCGTTGCCGGAACGAACAACGTCCTGGCAAACGTAGGTCGGGTATCCAATAAAGGGGTTGAGTTAGCTCTGGATTTCCAGGCCATTAGCAAACAGGATTTCGAGTGGCGTACCACCCTGAATCTGGCTCACAACACGAATAAAATCGTATCGTTGAGTAACGACCTGTTTCAGTACAACACCAGTAACCCTATCCTTTACGGTGGTTTTGGTAGCGGACAAGGCGGTATTGCTTCCCCCATCGTATTGCAGGAAGGCTATCCCATCGGTACGTTCTACGGTCCCCGCGTAACGGGTTTCAACGACCGGGGTGAGTACATTTATCAGGATTTAGGGGGTGGAGGAACGCAACCTGCCGGTGCCGACCGTACTTACCTGGGTAATGCTCAACCCAAGCTGACCTTAGGCTGGCAAAACAACTTCACGTACAAGAACTGGGATTTGTCCATCTTCTTCCGCGGAAGTTTAGGTCAGAAAGTAGCCAACGGAATGTACATCTACTTTGCGAACCCCAACCGGTTCCCCGGCGAAAACTTGCTGAAAGATGCGTTCACGACGGGTATCGGCACGGGCGTATCCTCTGCCTGGTCGGATCTGTGGCTGGAAAATGCCTCGTTTGTACGCTTGGACAACTTCCGTTTGGGTTACCGCATTCCGGGCCTGAAGAAAATTCTTCAGAATGCTCAGGTCTACCTTTCCGGTCAAAACATTTTCGTTATTACGAAATACCGTGGAGCTGATCCAGAAGTACGTACCGGAGATTCGCGTAGCCAGTATGGTTCAATCAGCGACGATAACCGGGCTGTGAACCTGTCACCCGGCGTTGACCCTGTGTCTTACTACCCGCGGGCTCGCACGTTGGTAGCTGGTGTTTCATTAACGTTCTAGGCTAATTGCGAGTAAATTCATTATGTAATCAGTAATAGGCTTTACGCTTATTTATAGAATATCATACTTCTTATGAAAACGCTTAAAATTTTATACGGACTCGGGCTTACAGGGATGATGATTTTCAATCAATCCTGCACCAATCTGGATTCCACCGTATACGATCGGGCCGATGCAAGTAATTTCCCAGCTACTGAATCCGATCTGAACGCCGTTATTGGTTCCTCCTACGGAACGTTACGGTCTTTCGTAGACGATCCCTTCGTGTTGCAGGAAACCACTACGGATGAAGTGGTAGTACCGACGCGGGGACCTGACTGGTACGATGATGGTCGCTGGCAACAGTTAGCCCGCCATCAGTTTACGCCCGTTATTCCATCAAACATTAACGGAGCCTGGGAAGCTTTTTACCGCAGTATTGCTAACGTTAATATCAATATTGGTACTCTGAAAGAGTCTAACGTAGCCAATAAGGAGAACACGATTGCGGAGTTGCGGGGAATCCGGGCTTTGAACTACTACTATCTGGTGGATCTGTTCGGTAGGGTTCCCATTCTGACGGAAAATTCTCCTGCCGGAAACCCCCGACAAAGCCCCCGGGATAGCGTATTCTACTTTATTGAAAAGGAGTTGAAAGAAGCGATTCCTCTGATGCGGAATGAAAACAGCGTCGCCATGTACGGACGGATGTCACGCGGGGCTGGACATGCTCTGCTGGCTCACGTGTACCTGAACGCAGGAGTATTTACGGGTACGCCTCGCTGGGCTCAGGCCGCCGCAGAAGCAGACTCGGTGATCAACTCAAAACTGTACTCGCTATCGCCGAATTTCCTGGACAACTTCGCCGTCAATAACGATCGGAACGGATCAAGAGCCGAGAACATTTTCGTCATTCCTTACGACAAAACGTTTGCTACCGGGAACACCTTCCAATTGCGTACCCTGCACTACGCGTTGCAGCAGAAGTATGGACTGGCCAACAGCCCCTGGAATGGCTACTGTACGTACGCTGATTTCTATTCAACGTTCAGCGATCAGGATGCCCGTAAGAAAATGTGGTTAGCTGGTCCGCAGACGGGTCCCGATGGACGGGTTATCCAGTACGATGACCGCGTAGATGGACAACGGCACGACGTGAATTTTACCCCGGAAATCAATGCTCTGGAACGGGCTCTGGCTTATCAGGGGGTTCGTTTTCAGAAATTCGAAATTCAGGCGAATAACTTGATTACCAGTCAGGATAACGACTTTCCGATTTTCCGGTACGCATCCGTGTTGATGACCAAGGCCGAAGCTTTATTCCGCCAGGGAAAAGTAGCGGAGGCACTGCCTTACATCAATCAGATTCGGAAACGGGCGGGTGTAGCTGATTTTACGGCTTCCGATATGACGCTGGACAACCTGCTGAAAGAATACGGACGGGAATTTGCTTTCGAAGGCCGTCGCCGTACGGATTTGATTCGCTTCCAGTCCTTTACTCAAAAAGCATGGCAGTTTAAACCCGTAACGGATCCCAAGTATAACCTGATGCCGATTCCGGCTACGCAGCGAAACAGTAACCCTCTGCTGGAGCAAAATCCGGGTTATTAATTACAAATGCTTTACCTTATTTTACAGGCTCCTTTCCAGGTTGGGAAGGGGCCTGTATTGATACTAGCCCCAGTAAACAAGTAATCAATGCGTGAGCAGTGTAACGTAGTCCTGAAAGTACTAATCGTAGCGAGTGGTTTCTTACTAGGCTTGACGGCCTGTACTTCTTCCCATGAAAAACCCCTGTTTGAAACGCTGGATTCGACCCAAACGGGTATTGCGTTTCAGAATACCGTTATAGACGATGACAGCCTGAATATTGTCGAATACCTGTATTTCTACAATGGAGCGGGCGTAGCGGCGGGAGACATTAACAACGATGGACTAACGGATTTGTACTTCGTTAGCAACCGTGGCAAGAATAAATTATACCTCAATAAAGGAAACTGGAAGTTTGAAGACATTACCGAGCAGGCGGGCGTCGGCGGTTTTGCCGACTGGCAGACGGGCGTGAGTATGGCCGATGTCAACGGTGACGGATGGCTGGACATGTACGTATGTGCCGTCGGAAATTACCGGGGACTGGAAGGTTCCAACGAACTGTATATCAACAATCACGACGGAACCTTTACGGAAAAGGCCGCCGAGTATGGGCTGGATTTTACGGGCTTTTCAACGCAGGCAGCTTTCTTCGACTACGATCACGATGGCGACCTGGATTGCTATCTGCTCAACCACGCCATTCATAAAGCCATTTCGTACAACAACGTAAATGCCCGGTTCCTGCGGGACAATGAAGCGGGGGATTACCTGTTCGAAAATAAAATCATTGATAAGGGAAATCAGGCGAAACCCTTGTTTGTGAATGTATCCGAAAAGGCGGGTATTTACGGAGCACCCATGGGCTACGGTCTGGGGATTTCCGTGGGCGATCTGGATAACGACGGCTGGGAAGATCTTTACGTTTCCAACGACTTTCACGAAGACGATTACTACTATCACAATAACGGAAACGGCACCTTTACTGAAAAGCTGAAGGAGACGTTTGCTCATACCAGCCGTTTTTCGATGGGCAACGACATGGCCGACATTAACAACGATGGCTGGCTGGATGTCATGACGCTGGATATGTATCCCGAAGATGAAACCGTCGAAAAATCATCGGCGGGTGAAGATGCGTTCGACGTTTTTTCGTTCAAACTCAGCTATGGGTATCACTATCAGTATGCCCGCAATTGTCTGCAATTAAACCTACAGGGTAAACGCTTCGTGGATATTGCCGCTCAACTCGGCATGGCCGCTACGGACTGGAGCTGGGCACCGCTCTGGGCCGACTACGACGGCGATGGCGTGAAGGACGTATTCATCACCAACGGTATCGTCCGGCGACCCAACAACATGGACTACATTAAATACGTCTTTCAGGACTCCGTATACGCCGCCTTGGATAAACGGGTGAAAGATGCCGTTCGCAGATCCATTCAACACATGCCCGAAGGCAAAACGCACAATTATTTATACCAGGGCGTTGCCAAAGGACCCTTCGATTTCAATTTCAAAAACCGCTCTGCGGACTGGGGATTTGCGAAGGAAAATATTAGTAACGGAGCGGTCTACGCCGATCTGGATAACGACGGCGATCTGGATCTGATCAGTAATGATATCAATGAGACCGCGGGCGTGTATCGAAATACAGCCCGTCAGACGATGGGCAATCATTACCTGAAAGTAAAGTTTCAGGGAGAGAAAGCGAATGTTTTTGGCGTCGGGGCGAAAGTATTGATGCGGGACAGTACCCAGTTGTTTTACCAGCAAAACAGCCCCGTACGCGGGTTCCAATCGTCCGTAGAACCTACGTTAACGTTTGGTTTAGGGAAACAGACCGTGATCGACAGCCTGCTGGTCATCTGGCCGGATGGAAAATCAGAAATCCTGCGGAATGTTAAAACGGACCAGAACCTGACCTTGCGGCATGCTTCTGCCAAAAATCAGGAAGTATCGCAGTGGTGGAAAACGGCCGAAACGCCCGTACTGGAAGAGGTACAGCCCGGTCCCATTCCCTACACGCATTACGAAAACAAAGATTATTTTGACTTTAGCCGCGAACCACTGATGCCTTTTCAGCTTTCGACGGAAGGCCCGCGACTGGCCAAGGGTGACATAAACGGCGATGGCCTGGAAGATATTTACATTCCCGGAGCCAAGCTCAAGGTCGGGCAGTTATTCACGCAGAAACCCGACGGTCAGTTTGTACGTAGTAAGCAACCCGCATTCGACGCTGATTCTTCGGCTGAACACGTAGCCGCTACGTTTTTTGATGCCGATGGGGATGGCGATCTGGATCTGTACGTTGTCGCGGGTGGGAACGAATACTACGGCGAAATGGGTCAGTTACAGGACCTGTTGTACTTCAACGACGGAAAAGGTTCATTCACCAAAGCTAGTACGGCATTACCGAAAATGCTGGAAAACAAGTCGGGCGTGTACCCGGCGGACTTCGATAAAGACGGGGATATTGATTTGTTCGTTTCGGGCCGCGTGACGGCTTATGCCTACGGTAAACCACCCCGGTCTTTCCTGCTCGTAAATGATGGGAAAGGGAATTTCAGTGATCAAACGGATCGGCTGGCTCCCGAATTAAGGTTGGCAGGTTTACTAACGGATGCCCACTGGAGTGACTTTGACGGCGACCAGAAACCCGACCTACTGGTGATCGGCGATTGGATGGAACCCCAACTCTTCGTACAAAAAGGTGGAAAATTCACCCGAAAACCCATTCGGATGGAAGAAGCCGACGGTACGGAATCCACCCGTATGAAAGGTTTCTGGAGTCGTATGGCCTGGGGCGATCTCAATAAAGACGGGCGGGAAGATGTCGTACTTGGTAACCTGGGTCTGAATAGTCGTTTTCGGCGAAAAGGCTCTAATCATCTGAAAATGTGGGTGAAAGACATCGATTCGAATGGACAGGCCGAACAAATTCTGGCGTACGAAGATCAATCTGGCTCGTATTACCCACTGGCGGGCAAAGACGAATTGGGCAAACAGCTTCCTTCGGTCATCAATAAGAAGTTTACCACCTACGCTGATTTCGCCGGAAAAACCGTTGAGGACATCTTCAATAAAGGCGAGCTGAACGGAGCGACTGAATTTGAAATCAACCGCTACAGTTCCGTCTGGCTGGAAAACAAAGGCGGCCTTCGGTTTGTCATTCACGAACTGCCAGCCCCGGCCCAATGGTCAAAACTGTACGCGTTCGCGATTGGCGATGTGGACGGTAACGGAACACCGGACGTACTGATCGGCGGAAACCTCTACAGCGTTAATCCGGCTCAGGGGCAGTATAATGCAAACCCCGGCCTGGTACTATTCAACGACGGCAAAGGGAACTTCCGAGCCAGTCCCGGACCTCTTTCCGGATTTTCGGTAAACGGCGAAATCCGCGACATCCAGGCCCTTCGAACGGCAGCGGGCACCCGCTGGCTGGTTAGCCGGAACAATGATCGTCCCCTAGTATTTAAAACCCATACGCACCCCATTCAGTGAATTCCCTATACCCCATGAAGCAATTGATTCGAATAATGGCCCTGATTCTGATCCTGGCCGCGTGCGGAAAGAAGCAGGAAGAAACCCTGTTTGAGTCGCTCCCGGCGGAACAAACGGGGATTACGTTCGTCAACGAAGTGAAGGACGATAAGGAACTGAACATTTTCAATTACCGAAACTTCTACAACGGCGGCGGCGTAGCCATCGGTGACATCAACAATGACAGTTTGCCCGACGTGTTGCTAACGTCCAACATGGGCGATAACAAGCTATATCTCAACAAAGGCAATTTTAAGTTTGAGGATATTTCCGAGAAAGCCGGAATCAAAGGAAAGCACGCCTGGAGTACCGGAGCCACGTTTGCGGATGTGAACGGCGATGGTCTTCTGGATTTGTACATCTGTAATGCAGGGAATCGTCCCAATGACGACCGGGCCAACGAACTGTTTATCAACAACGGCAACCTGACCTTTACCGAAAAAGCCAAAGAATACGGGTTGGACGACCGGGGTGTATCGACGCACGCCGCCTTTTTCGACTACGACCGCGATGGGGATCTGGACATGTTTCTGCTTAACAACAGCTTCATGCCGGTTGGGCGACTGGGCTATAAAAATCTGCGGAACCAACGCGATTACGACGGCGGTCACAAGTTTTTTGAAAACCGGGTCATTCACAAAGATGCGGCTCCGGTAACCACGCAGTTCGTAGATATTTCAGAGAAAGCGGGCATTTATGGAAGTGTCATTGGCTTTGGATTAGGCATTACGGTAGGGGACGTAAACGACGACGACTGGCCGGACATTTATGTTTCCAATGATTTCTACGAACACGATTATCTGTACCTCAACAATCACGACGGAACCTTCCGCGAATCGCTGAAGGAAACTTTTCCGCATATCAGCCTGTCCTCGATGGGAGCGGACGTAGCCGACGTGAACAACGACGGACGACTGGATATTTTCGTAACGGAAATGTTGCCCGGCACCGACCGCCGACTGAAAACGACCACGTTGTTTGAAAGTTACGAGCTGGAACAGTTCAAGCTCAGTCAGGACTACCATTACCAGTACATGCGAAACATGCTGCACCTGAACAACGGACTGGATGCGAAGGGAAAACTATCGTTCAGCGATGTGGGGCAGTACGCGGGAGTAGCCGCCACCGACTGGAGCTGGGGAGCCCTGCTGTTCGACATGGACAACGATGGGCAGAAGGATATTTTCGTGGCGAATGGTCTATATAAAACTATTTCGGATCAGGATTTTATCTCCTTCTTTTCCGACGACCAGACCATGCAACAAGTGGTAACCCAGGGCTTCAATTTTGCGGAATTTCTACCCAAAATGCCCTCGGAACCGATTCCCAATTATGCCTTTCGCAACGAAGGTAATCTGAAATTCAGTAATCAGGCCCAGGCGTGGGGACTCGCTGAACCCAACTTCTCGAACGGATCGGCTTACGGCGATCTGGATAATGACGGCGACCTGGATCTGATTGTCAGCAACGTCAACCAACCCCTGTCGGTCTACCGCAATCACGCCAGCGACCGTAACCACCAGCATTTTTTACGCGTAAAGCTGAAAGGAACCGACCAGAACCGGAATGGCATCGGAGCGAAAGTTCGGGTGTATCAGCCTAATCGTACGATACTCCTGCAACAAATGCCGAACCGGGGTTTTCAGTCTTCCGTAGACCTGACGCTGGTTTTTGGCTTGGGAACGGAAACCAAGATAGATTCCGTAACGATTGTCTGGCCGGACGGTCAGCAACAGGCCATCCCGAGTGTAAAAGCGGATACGGAACTCGTTCTGGATTATCGACAATCAAAAGCCGGGGTACCTCGAAGTGAAGCGACGCCTGCTTCTTACTTCACTGATGCAACGGCTCCCGCTCGCCTGGACTATACCCACGTAGAAAATACGTTTGTGGACTACAATCGCGATCCACTGCTCAAACAGATGTACTCCACGCAGGGACCGCCGCTGGCCGTAGGGGATGTCAACGGCGATGGTTTGGATGACGTATACCTCGGCGGGGCTTCCGGCTCGCCCAAAAAATTATTCGTGCAACAAGCCAATGGTACGTTTAAAGGTCAGGAGCTGATCATGCTGGATACCGAACGCCTGTACGAGGACGTTGCGGCCACCTTCTTTGACGCGGATCAGGACGGTGACCAGGACTTGTACGTGGTGAGCGGAGGGAATGAATTTATCGACGGCTCCGCTGAACTCGAAGATCGTCTGTACCTGAACGATGGGAAAGGAACGTTTACTCGTGACCGTCGCCTGCCCTTATTGTATTTAAACGGCTCCAGTGTCACGGCGGCTGACTTCGATCGCGATGGAGATCAGGATTTGTTTGTGGGAAGTCGCATGGTATCCGGACAGTACGGGGTGTCGCCGCAGAGTCAGTTGCTCGTCAATAATGGTCGGGGAGAATTCAAGGTAATGACCAAACGGTATATCCCCGAATTTTCAAAAATTGGAATGGTAACTGACGCGGTCTGGGCGGACGTCAACCGCGATTCCTGGCCCGATCTGATCATCAGTGAAGACTGGGGTCCCGTTACCATTTTCCTGAATGAAAAGGGACAACGCCTGGCCAGATCGCCTCAACTGTCGGAACTGACGGGTTGGTGGAACCGCCTGTACGTGCGGGATCTCGACGGCGATGGCGATCTCGATCTGGTAGCGGGTAATCTGGGTAGCAATAATCGGTACCATGCTTCGGCAGAGCACCCGGCGGAGCTGTACGTCAACGATTTTGACCGCAATGGTACCATGGAACAAATCATCAATTGCTGGACCGAAACCGGCAAAAGCTATCCCATGGTACTCAAGCAGGATTTACAGAAAGCAGTGCCTTCCATCAAAAAGAAATTCCTGAAGTTTACGGATTACGCCGAAAAAACGGTCGAAGACCTGTTCGATGAAAGCTCCCGCGAAGGTATGCTCAAGCGTTCAGCCGTGGAAGACCGGACGGGCGTATTCTGGAACGACGGAAAGGGGAATTTCCGCTTTGAAGCCTTACCCCGGGATGTTCAGTTTTCGCCCATTTATGGAATCAGCAGTGTAGATTACGATCAGGATGGAAAGCTGGATTTGGTATTGACGGGTAATTTCTTCGAGTGCCTGCCCGAACTGGGCCGTTACGACGCCAACCGGGGAGTCGTACTAAAAGGCATGGGACAACAAAAATTCAACGTCGTACCTTCCGCTCAGACGGGTTTGATCGTCGAAGGGCAGGTACGACGTTCGGCCGAGCTAAAAACGCCGCAGGGAACCGGACTGATTTTTGCCAAAAATGGAGCGGCCGCTCAATGGGTGCGTACACAGCCAAAGCCTCGCTAGTTAACCGGAATCTTAAGCAAAAATTTATTCTGCTCCTGGTACGAAGCGGGCAAATGGTTAATAGCCGTAGGCGTATTGAGATCCGAAGCCGAGTAGGCAGAACCGAACAAATAGCGGCCGTCTACATTTTCGACTTTGGAAGCGTAAAACGGCGTATCAATGTGGAATTCAGTACGAAATTGGGCGTCCGTGGACAGCGTCAGGTAATTACGGAATTTCAGCGGACTGTTCGCTTCTGAAAACTCATAACGCACCAGAGACTGTTTCTTTACCTGAGTCGCCACAATAGGGATATCTATTTGCTCTACAGCGGTAGGCTCTTTCGAAAAACGCCAGGCCTTGCCAGGAGCTACTACGAATTTAGCCTGTACCAGTTTAGTTTTGGGCGGAATAAACGCAATCCGGTCCTCTTTGCGAAGAGTGCCGCTGAATGATCCACCCTGGTAGGAATACCAACGGTATCGATTAGCAGAGGTGCCCGAATATTCTCCCTGAAAGCTAGCCTCATCAACCCAGTAATCAAACTTTTCAGTGTCTTTAATAAAGGCCGAGCGTTTCCAGTCGATGTATAAGGGTACCTCTAGTTTGTTGTAGATGTTCATCCGAACTACACCATTTTCTCCCTGAAAGTTAAATTGAAGGCGGAGCGAATCGGTTTCGTAAACGAAAGCCTTATCCTGCAGAATAACGTTTGGACTGTGTAACGTAACCACCTGAACCTTGGGCGTACAAGACACAAGCCCTAAGGCGAGTAGGAATAGTAATAAACGTAAAGTTTTCATAGCGGTTGATTTTGAAGCGTTAAAGTAAAACAAAGTGAGAAGTGGGGAAGTTAAAAGTTCTTAAAAGCCTACAGGTTGGGCAAAACGATCCCTAGAAGAGTTTCCTGCAAAAGGATGTTTTTTTTAGCAAAAAAGAGAGTGCAAATATTTTGATATTTGTCAAATTATGCGGAGTTTAATACTTTCAAGCAACGTATGCTTACCTTAGCTTAACTCGCTGGTTACGAAAGCAGTACTTCGGATTCAGTAAGTCAAAATCTGGCATTATTTTTTAGATTTTCCTGCCGCTTACGAACCCAGTTCTTCAGAAAACCAAATTTCCATTTAAATACGGCTTCACGGCCATTAACTTTTATGAAACAGTTTTTATTTGTTTTTGCTGTTATGGGCGTGCTATGCTCAGCCTGTAATCCGAAAAGTCTGGTTATCCACTCAGGATATGCTCCCAATTACACGCACCTTTACAATACGTACTGTATTGCTTTCGATCCCATCACTGCTCAGGATACAACACTTCAACACGACATTATTACAGCCGAAATCAATCGGCAAATGCAATTGAGAGGTTTTCAGTATACCACCCAACAACCGGACGTACTGGTCTTCTATTCCCTGCATCCCGACAAAATCAAACTGAACACTTACGTAAAGAGCTACCGTTATCCAGATGTGGATTATGTAGTGGACAAGACCTTTTTGCGGAAAGGGACCCTGCTGATTCAGTTTCAGGATACGTTCATGAACAAAACGGTATGGCAGGGCTACGCAGCCCGGGTCTCACCGGAAGGATTTTTCGATCGAAAAGCTATTCGGACGGCTACCCGAAATGTACTGCTTGGCTATAATACGTTCTCGCTGACGTATCAGGCTCAAAACCGCGAGCGTTCTTCCTACTAACAAGTACAGGAAAGACAAAAGAAAACCTCCGTTGCTGAGCAGCGGAGGTTTTCTTTTAATGGAGTAACAAGCACTAGAGTCCCTTCAAAACGGCTTCTTCAATCACCGAAGGATAATGTTTATATTCCAGCTGGTGGCATTTACGGGCCACTTCAGCGGCGGTATCACCCGGTTCTACGGGGAAGGAAGCCTGAAAAATGATGTTTCCTTCGTCGTAATGTTCATTGACAACGTGAATCGTAATGCCCGATTGCGTTTCGTTCGCCGCCACGACCGCTTCGTGTACGCGTTCGCCGTACATGCCCTTACCACCGTACGAAGGCAGCAACGCCGGATGAATATTGAGAATTCGATTAGGAAAAGCTTCGACCAGCTCTTTGGGTACCAGCCAGAGGAATCCAGCCAGAATGACCCAGTCGATGCGGGCTTCCTGGAGCCAGCTCAGTACCTCGCCGGAGCGAAACTGCTGCCGATCGAATAAACGAAGGGGAATGCCCAGGCGATTCGCCCGTTCGATGACGCCCGCCGATGGGTTATTACAGAGAATCAGTTCGACCGAAATCTCAGCGTGACCGTCGAAGTAGCGGGCGATATTCTCGACATTCGTACCCGAACCCGAAGCAAAAAGTGCTAAACGTTTCAAAAGCAAATAGTAGTTACGCAGGTACCTTCAACGTACCCGAAAAGTCAAAACAGTTGGAACTTACCGCAGGTACACGCCCGCCTCGGGACCTTCCAGTACCACCTCAATGTGGTCATTGAGCGTGGTCATCAGAGCGTAGCCGACGAAATCAGCGGATACGGGGTAGCGGCGGTAGTTGCGATCGACCATCACCGATACCTGTAAGCGTTTGAGCTTCGTCTGAAAAAAGGGCATCAGGCTGTAGGCGAGTGTACGGCCCGTATACAACACGTCATCGCAGACAATCACGCATTTGCCCGCCAGCGTGGCTGAGTCAATGTCTAGTTGAATGGCGTGGGAGGCGGGATCGGTTTTTGAAGCTGAATGTCAATCTGCTGTACCTTCAGCGGCGAAATGGCTTCCAGTTGTTCTTTTAACAGGGTTGCCATCACGACACCCTGACCTACGATGCCCGCCAGAACGATTTCCCGCTCTTCAAAATTGGTTTCGTAGACCTCAAACGCAATCCGGCGTAACTTCTGCTTGAGTTGTTCCGGATTCAGGAGCAAAGTTTTTTCAGTCGAAATCATGGCCGAATTTACGGGGTCCGCTTCGTACGGAAACCATAGTACGCCGGAAAAATCATAAAATTGACCGTCGATAAGATATTCTCGGAGCCGACATCATTTAGTACACCCGCCTTTTCGTATTTTTGTACTTTCGATGAGAATCGGTCGGAAGGCCCGCCAAGTTCTCCGATTTTCGTTATTTAGTTTTTCACTACTGAAGAAATGGCAAAAGTTCCGGTAAATCGCTACCAACAGCCCTACATTAACAGCGGTCAGATGGGAATGCCCCAGGGCGTTCGCACGAAAAAATATGGCCTTGAACCCAAAAAGTACATTAACCTGGCCCTGCGTGACTGGATTAAGCAGGAATGGTTCTGGTTTTTGATCCCCGTGGCTGTAATTATCATCAACGTAGTTCTGAACGTCACCAATGCGTATCCCAACTGGTGGATTTATCTGGTAGCCGTCTTAGGTGCAGTAGGTTTCGGATTGTTCCGGGCCATGCAGTTCACCGCTACTACGCAGGTGGAACAGAATAAGCAGATGTTCGAAAAATTCGTTTATGAATTCGACAACCGTCAGATCTTTGTCTGGAAAAACCGCGAGAAGAAAGAAGGAGGTCAACTGCCCTGGAACATGATTCAGTCGGTACAGAAGGAGAAAGATGCGTATCTGTTCATTTTAGGAAAATATCAGTATCTCTATCTTCCTTTCAATGTCTTTAATTCGGAGCACGACATCAAAATGTTCGAGACGATTTTGACGCGTAAAGAACTGTTGAAGTAATTGAAAAGGTATTCCATATAATCAAGCGAAAAGGTCGGTGGCTTGCCATCGGCCTTTTCTTTTAGTTAGCGAATCAGACTACGACACCGCAAATCCCCAAAACCATGTATCAACATCTGCTCAACGAACGACTGGACCCCTTACGTCAGCAGTTAATTGAACACTCCGTCTATCACCGTATTCACTCCATAGAGGCTCTACGGGTCTTTACCCAAAGTCACGCCTTTGCCGTCTGGGATTTTATGTCGTTGCTCAAAGCCCTGCAACGGCAATTGACCTGCGTGCAAGTGCCCTGGTTACCAACGGCTTCAGGGAACACGGCGTATCTGATTAATGAAATCGTTACGGGTGAAGAAAGTGACGTCGATCAGCACGGCGTACGCATGAGCCACTACGAATTGTACCTGCGGGCCATGCAGGAACTACAGGCGGATACTACGGTCATTGAAACGTTCGTAGCCGACCTGCGGCAGGGTAAATCCGTAAGCGAAGCCCTGGAAAATACTGGCATTCCCGAAGGAGCCCGGAATTTCGTAGCCTTTACATTTTCCGTCATTGATCGCAATCGTCCCCACGAAATTGCTGCCGCTTTTACGTACGGACGCGAAGACCTGATTCCGGATCTGTTCATCGAACTGGTACGCAATCTCAACGAACGCTTTCCGGGTCAGCTCGATACCTTCCGGTACTACCTCGAACGACACATTGAAGTAGACGGCGGTCATCATGGTCATCTGGCCGAAGCCATGGTGCAGGAACTCTGTGGTAACGACGAGACCAAATGGCAGGAAGCCATTGCCACGGCGGAAGAATCCATTCGTCAGCGGATTGATCTATGGAATTCCATCACGAGTCGTTTAGAACCCGTCGATCAGAACTAATTCGTAAAATTTTTAAGTAATTGCAGCGTTTCTAAAAGCAATACATCCAAAGAAAACTAAGGCTATGAAGTGAGCTTTTTTATCCGGCGAAGAATTCTAAACCTTCTTGGAAAAATTCTACTTGCTTCAAAGCCTGACTTCTCTGGAAGTAAGCGTACAAATCTTTACCTTTAAGTTTCAGTACCAACAACGAGTCTATACCTATTTCTTCACGCACTGCTTATGAGCAATTTCCACATCCAGGAAACGCCCGAAGTATTCGATGTCATCATCGTTGGCTCGGGTGCGGGTGGCGGCATGGCGGCTTATCAGTTATCGAAAGCCGGAGCCAAAGTCTGTTTACTGGAAGCAGGAGGTTACTACGATCCTGCTGATCCCAAGTACATTACGCAATTAAAATTCCCCTGGGAGTCCCCTCGTCGCGGAGCCAGTACCACACGTCCCTTCGGCGATTTCGACGCCGCCTGGGGAGGCTGGCAATTGGAAGGCGAACCGTATTCAGCGGCACCGGGTACCGAATTTCACTGGTTTCGTAGCCGAATGCTCGGCGGCCGTACCAACCACTGGGGCCGTATTTCGCTGCGTTTCGGTCCCGACGATTTTCGTCGCGGAACGCTCACGGGCATCGGGGATGACTGGCCGATTACGTATGACGATGTCGCTCCGTATTACGATAAAGTCGATAAACTCATCGGTATTTTCGGTTCGAAAGAAGGGCTTCGCAACGAACCCGACGGCCATTTCTTACCGGCTCCCAAACCGCGTTTGCACGAATTGATGCTTAAGAAGGCGGGAAAAAATCTGGGAATTCCGGTTATTCCGTCGCGTCTATCGATTCTGACAAAAAAAATTAACGACGAACGCGGTCAGTGTTTCTACTGCTCGCAGTGTGGCCGGGCCTGTCAGGTATACGCTGACTTTTCTTCTTCGTCCTGCCTTTGCAAACCCGCGGTCAAAACGGGTAATACCCGGCTGATCAACGGAGCGATGGTTCGCGAAGTACTGACCGATCAGAAAACCGGATTGTGTACGGGCGTTTCGTACGTGGATACCGCTACCTTACAGGAGCGGACGGTACGCGGAAAGATTGTGGTACTGGCGGCTAGTTCCTGTGAATCAGCCCGATTGCTGTTGAACTCCAAATCAGCCCGTTTCCCGAATGGACTCGCTAACTCCAGCGGGGTCATCGGTAAATACCTGAATGACTCGACGGGAGCCAGCCGTTCGGCCTTCATTCCGGCTCTGATGAACCGGAAACGGTACAACGAAGACGGTGTGGGTGGTATGCACGTATACACACCCTGGTGGCTGGATAACAAAAAGCTGGACTTCCCCCGGGGCTACCACATCGAATACGGCGGCGGCATGGGTATGCCCATGTACGGCTACGGCATGGGGATTCACGGCATGAACGGCAAGTACGCCTATACCGATGGAAAGTCATTGCCTTCGGGTGGTTACGGTTCGCGTTTGAAAGAAGATGCCCGCCGTTTCTACGGAGCGTACGTGGGTATGGCCGGTCGCGGTGAACCGATTCCCTTGGAAAGTAACTACTGCGAAATCGATCCGAATAACGTTGATAAATACGGGATTCCTACGCTGCGATTCCACTACAAATGGTCGGAAAACGAAGTGAAGCAGGCCCAGCACATGCAGGATACGTTTGAAGAAATGATCCACGAAATGGGAGGTATTGCGTTAGGAAATAAACCGGGGAAAGAACAGAACTATGGCCTGGAAGCTCCCGGCAAAATCATCCACGAAATCGGTACGGTCCGCATGGGCAGCGATCCCAAAAAATCCGCTCTGAACTCGTTCATGCAGGGTCACGACGTGAAGAACCTGTTCGTCGTAGACGCCGCTCCGTTCGTTACCCAGGGCGACAAAAACGTAACCTGGACGATCCTGGCGATGTCTATGCGAACGAGTGACTACATCATTGATCAGGTGAAACAGAAGAATTTATAAAGCGTTTTCTGTTTTCGGTTTACAGTTTTCAGTTATGGCTACCGTTCAGCGATTTGAGGATTTAAAAATCTGGCAAAAAGCTAGGGTATTTTCTGTATTGATTTTTGAATTAACGGGGACGGGTCCCTTTGGCATGGACTTTGACCATCGAAGACAGATCAGGCGTTCGGCAGATTCGGTCATGGACAATATTGCTGAGGGTTTTGGACGAGGGAGCAAAGGTGAGTTTATCCAGTTTCTGGGAATCGCCAAAGGTTCGTTAACGGAAGTCAAATCTCAGTTATACCGAGCATTAGATCGTCAGTACATTTCAACAGAGATCTTTGAAAAAGTGTACGCAGATGCCGATGAGCTAGGGAAAATGATCGCTGGATTTATTTCCTATCTGTCAAAAACGGAAATCAGAGGAAGTAAATACAAAGGCTCTACTGACAAAAATCAATTACAGGAACCAGCGTTGGATTATCAGGGCTGGACGGAGTAGACGTACTAATTACTGAAAACCGAAAACAGGCAACTGAAAACTGATACGCATGAAACGTCGCGATACACTTAAATCCATTGCACTCGGGTCGCTGGGCATGGCTACGGTTCCTTCGACGGACCTGGTGGCGGCACCGCCTGAGAAACCGCTACCCATTCCCGGTGGACGGCAGAAATCCGAAGCCATTCGGGATGCCAAACTCATGGCGGAAAAGTTCTTTACGCCGCACGAGCTGAAAACGATTACGGTCCTCTGCGACATCATCCTTCCCGCCGATCAGAAGTCAGGGAGTGCCTCGCAGGCGGGCGTACCCGCGTTCATCGAGTTTATGGCGAAAGACCAGCCCGTACACCAGACGCCCCTGCGGGGTGGGCTGGCCTGGCTCGACAGCGAAAGCCGCAAACGCTTTAACAAGAAGTTCGTAGAACTGACGAAGCCCCAGCAAATCGAAATCGTCGATGACATTGCCTACCCTGAACAGGCCAAGCCCCAGTACTCTCAGGGAGTAGCTTTCTTCAACAAAATGCGTGACATGACGCTTACCGGTTTCTACACCACCCGCATGGGCTTTGACGACCTCGGCTACGTAGGAAACACCCCCAACAATTGGGAAGGTGTACCCGAAGAGGTGCTGAAGCAGTATGGCTTGAGTTATGAATAGGGAATGTTTTAGGTTTGAAAAGAGAGTTTGAAGTTTGAAAAGGTGTGAAGTTTGAGTAAAGTTTAAAGTTTGTTGGGGTTTGAATAGCGTTTCAAGTTTGAGTGAAGTTTGAAATTTAAGTAGGGTGCAAGGTTGAGCGAAATAGGTTATTAACTTCATAGCCTAGGGTCATTTCACTGTACTTACAAGCCACTGAAACCCCTCTCAAACGCTCTTCACACCTAAAACCATTTAAACCTGAAACTTCACTGAAACCCCATCAGACCTCAATCTCATTCCCCAATGCTGATTCGGAGAAATACCGGGTCAGCATTTTTATTTTCCCTACTTTTGCGGACGTTTTAGGTTTCGGTACCTCCCGGTACCGGATTAAAAGGGAACACCGGTGCAAATCCGGGGCTATCCCCGTAGCTGTAAGTTTCGGTCAGTTTACAGTTTACGGTTTATCGTTTTCAGTTAATGGGTAATCGTATTTAACTGAAAACAGACAACCGAAAACTGCAAACTGAAGTTTCCAGACAAATCGCCACTGTATCCGTTCCGGTATGGGAAGGCGTCTGGGATGAAACGAGCCAGAAGACCTGCCTGAAACGAAATCCATTTCGAGCTTTCGGGTGAAAAGTCGTTTAGGAAAGGTAGACTATTGGCGGGTGGCTCTGACGCCCGTCCGTATCGTTTATGCCTTTCGCCTCGCGTAACCGGATTGCTCATCATCTCTTTTATTCAGAAAACGATGAGCGTTTTTACCAAAAGTACCCTTCTCTGTTTGTTGGCTACGACCGCTGTTTGGGCTCAGGAAACCCAGCTGGAACCCGTCACCGTGACGGCCAACCGTACCGATCAGAAACTCTCCCAGACCGGAAAAGTCGTCACTGTACTCCCGGATTCAGTCCTGCAAAAATACGCTACGCAGTCCGTCGGTGAATTGCTTTCGCGTCAGGCTGGCTTCATGGTAGTTGGTGCCCAGGGGCCTCTCGGTACCAATCAGGACGTATACGTACGCGGAGCCGGCCAGGGCAATACCTTGATTCTACTCGACGGCGTACCCATTTACGATCCCTCCGGTATCAACAACACCTTCGATCTGAACTTACTTTCCGTGGGCGAAATCGAACGGATTGAAATTCTGAAAGGAGCCCAGTCTACTCTGTACGGCTCGGATGCCGTGGTGGGGGTCATCAACATTTTCACCCGAAAGGAAGGCGACCGTCCGTTAGGAGCTTCGGCTACGGTACAGGGCGGGAGTTATGGTACGTTTCGGGGTACGGTGGGCCTGAATGGTTCTTCCAAAGCCGGATACTTCAACGCCCAGTACACGCGGTTACGTTCCGATGGGTTTTCGGCGGCATACGATGCCAAAGGCAATCAAAACTTCGACAAAGACGGTTTCTGGCAGGATAACGCCTTGTTCAACGGCGGAATCCAATTGGGATCGAAGTTGCTCTGGAAAGTACGGGGCATGTATTCCTGGTACCGAAATGAACTTGACGGGGGAGCCTTCAAGGATAGTACTCAATACGACTATACCAATACCATGAAAATGGCCGGTACGGGTTTTGAGTATACGCACAAACTCGGAAAGCTGACGGCCAATTATGCGTTTACGACCTTTGACCGGAAATCCGAGCTGGATCAGTCGAGTTTTGAGGGGAATACCCATTTCGCCGAACTCTACCATTCCTGGAATATACGACCCTGGTTTGATCTCATCACGGGAGCCGATCTTCGTTCACAAAATACCTATCAGGCTAATCCATACGGCCCACCCATTCAAAAAGATACGGCTCATACGCAGTTGATAAGTGCCTACGTAACCGCTCTGTTACGTAGTCGAACCAACCTTGCTCTGGAATTGGGTGGCCGGTATAATCACCATTCGTTGTACGGAAGCAATGTTACGTATTCGGTCAATCCTTCGTATCTGTTCAAGGATCGATACAAAGCCTTTGTCAATCTCTCCAGTGGCTTCCGAACGCCTACGTTGTATCAGTTGTATTCGGAATATGGCAACAAAAGCCTGAAACCGGAAACCAGTCGTTCGCTGGAGCTGGGGGTACAATGGTTTAACAAAGACAAAAAGTCCAATATACGGGTACTGTACTTTGATCGATTAATTAAACAAGTGATCGATTTCCAGTCACTCAGTCAGCCTCCGTATGGCCGGTATGTGAATTACAATCAGCAAAAAGATCATGGGTTCGAACTCGAAGGCTCTTACCTGTCAAACGGCTGGTCGCTGACGGCGAATGCGACTTACGTGACCGGGCAGGTTACGCAGCCCGTGAATGGACGCGATACGACGTTTAATAATCTATTCCGTCGCCCAAAGATTTTGGTCAATGCGACGCTGGGTTATCAGATTACCCCGAAAGTATTTGCTTCCGCTACAGTACGCTCTTTAGGGAAACGTGCAGATCGATTCTACAACGGTGAAACCTACCAAACGGAGCTTGTCGAGCTGAAACCTTACACCACTCTGGACGTTTACGCCGACTACCAGATCAATACTTTCCTACGCGTATACGGCGATGTCCGTAATCTGTTTGATATGCAGTATTTTGACATTTACGGATACAATACCCGGGGCCGAAACTTTACGGCGGGCGTGCGATTACAGTTTTAATACGAGAACTACGTAAGCTGAAGGGTCTGGCCCGGGGTGCAACCTCGGGCTAAGCAAATTGAACCCCGTTGGGGTTTTTAGTACAGCTCAATAGCAAGCGTTTGAGTGGAGGCTTTAGCGAATGTGTCTACTTCAAACAGCCCTTAAACCACCTATCAAACCATTCAAACCTTAAACCAAAACACCCCCGATGACTTTAAAAGAAACGCTTCGTCGAAAGATTGATCTAAAAACCAAACCGCTGGGAGCCCTGGGTCAACTCGAAACGCTGGCCCTACGGATCGGTCTGATTCAGCAAACGGAGACTCCTGCGTTGAACAATCCGACGATCCTGGTATTTGCCGCTGATCACGGGATTGCGGCGGAAGGCGTGAGTGCATACCCAGCGGAAGTGACGTATCAGATGGTCCTTAATTTTTTAGGGGGTGGAGCGGCCATCAACGTTTTTTGCCGGGAAAATGGTCTGGATTTACGCGTCGTAGATGCGGGCGTGAACGCTGCTTTTCCGGAGCATTCTTCTTTAATCGCTGCGAAAGCGGGCTACGGAACGGCTAGTTTTCTACACGGTCCCGCCCTGACGGTTGAACAGCTGGAATTCTGTCTGGCCAAAGGAGCGGAACTGGTACAGAGCTTACAGCAAACGGGCTGTAATGTCGTCGGATTTGGGGAAATGGGAATCGGAAATACTTCCTCGGCGAGTATGCTCATGAGCGTTTGTACGGGCATCCCGCTGGACCAGTGCGTGGGCAAAGGAACGGGACTGACGACGGATCAGCTATCCCGTAAACGAAGCGTATTGCAGCAGGCTCTGACTCGGCACGGTTCGCCCACCGACCCTTATAAAATCCTGCAAACCTACGGAGGCTTCGAAATCGCCCAGATGGTGGGAGCTATGCTAACGGCCCGTTCGTTACACATGGTCTTGCTGGTGGATGGCTTTATCTCGACGGCTGCTTTGCTCGTAGCCAGCCGGATACAGCCGGAGGTGTTGGAGAACGTAATCTTCTGCCACCATTCCGCCGAACAGGGACATGGCTTACTACTGGATTTTCTGCAAGCGGAACCTTTGTTACGGATGAACCTGCGGTTAGGCGAGGGTACGGGCTGTGCTTTGGCGTATCCACTGCTGAAAAATGCCGTGGCCTTTCTCAATCAAATGTCTACTTTCGCCGAAGCCGGTGTTTCTTCGCTTGATGACTGAATTACGATTATTCCTAACGGCGGTGGGTTTTTACACCCGCATTCCCATTCCGGGCTGGGTTGGCTACGGGGCCGAACAACTCAATGCCTCCCGCAAATACTTCCCCCTGATTGGAGCCATCGTGGGGGGAATGATGCTGGCGGTCTATTTCAGTAGTGAACTGATTTTCCCCAAAACGATCAGTATTTTGCTGAGTATGATTGCTGGAATCCTAACGACGGGAGCCTTCCACGAAGACGGTTTCGCGGACGTATGCGATGGCTTTGGCGGTGGCTGGACCAAGGAGCAAATCCTGACGATTATGAAAGACAGTCGGGTCGGAACGTATGGAGTAGTCGGCTTGGGTCTGCTACTGAGTTTGAAGTTTCTGATTTTACTGGAAATAGCGGGAGTTTCCCCTCATCTCTTCTGGAGTGGTATTCTGAGTGGACAAATCGTAAGTCGCTTTATCGCCTCCACCATGATTGATACGCACGCCTACGTTCGGGATATCGATACCAGTAAAGTGAAACCGATGGCTTCCGCCCGATTAAAGAGGCCAACGTTGTTCGTAGGATTCTTCTTTTGCCTGGTATCCCTGCTGACCTTACCCAATTACTGGCTGGGATTGGCGGCAGTATTGGCGTTCGGCAGTAAAGTAATACTAGCTCAGTACTTCAATCGATGGATCGGCGGGTATACGGGCGATTGCCTGGGTGCCATTCAGCAGGTGAGTGAAGTGATTTTTTACCTTAGTCTATACGCGGGATGGAAGTGTTTGTAATTCGTCATACCGCCGTCAAAGAGGCCCAGGGGCTTTGTTATGGGCAGAGTGAAATGGCTCTGGCCGAAACGTTTGCCGCTGAATCACAGCGAATCGTAGATCGGTGTCCGGAAATCTTTGATGTGGTATTCAGTAGTCCCTTACAGCGTTGTACGCAATTGGCCGGGCAGTTGCCCGCCCGGGAAGTACAAACGGATGATCGACTGAAAGAAGTATCTTTCGGGAGCTGGGAACAAAAAGCCTGGAACAACATTACCCGAACGGAATTCGATCCCTGGATGGATGATTTTGTTGACGTAGCCCCGCCGGACGGGGAGAGTTTACGGCAACTGTATACGCGGGTAAACGAGTTTCTGAATGAACTGCGAAACGTACCTCATCAGCGGGTGGCGGTCGTAACCCACGCGGGAGTCGTACGTTGCGTATGGGCGGCTTTGCTGGGTGTACCCTTGCAAAACATCTTTAAAATTGAGGTTTCCTACGGTCAGATCCAGGTATTCGAACTGGGTCCGGAACCCGCCTTTGATCGCTGGATAAGCTCGGTAGTTAACTGATTTTTTGTTTATTTGTGAAGTTCCCGTATCTAAGGGGGGGCCTCGCAAACCTATGAAATCCTTACTTCTGCTTTCGGCAGCCCTGGGGCTAAGCCTGACTGCCTGCCGAAATTCTACGGACCGCCAGACGGCCCAGCAAACCACTACCTCGCCCGACTCAACCGGTACCGACTGGGCCATGCTTCCCTTCGAAAAAGTGGATAGTCTGAATCCCGTTCTGGTACCCTCGCCCGCATTAACCTTCCGTGACCCCATCTGGAAAAAAGACGTGAAGTGGGAAGAAAAAGACGTATTCAATCCGGCGGCGGTGGTACGGGATGGGAAAGTCTATCTGGTATACCGGGCCGAAGATAAACTGGGCAAATACGCGGGCGTTTCGCGACTAGGGCTAGCGATTAGTACCGATGGCCTGCATTTCGAAAAAGAGGATACACCCATTTTCTTTCCCGACAACGACGCCCAGAAAAAGTACGAGTGGGAGGGTGGTTCCGAAGATCCGCGTATTGTGGAAAGTCCGCAGGGCGATTACGTCATGACCTATACGGCCTACGATGGAAAAACGGCCCGGATGATGCTGGCCACTTCCCCGGACTTACGGAAATGGACGAAACACGGCCCCGTACTCGGCGAAGGCAAACACCTGAATACCTGGTCAAAATCCGGAGCCATCGTAGCGAAGCAAAAGGGGGATCAGATTGTAGCCGAAAAGATCAATGGAAAGTACTGGATGTATTTTGGCGATACGAATCTGTTTTTGGCCCAATCCGATGACCTGATTCACTGGACGCCGCTGGAAGAAGCCGATGGCTCGCTTAAACCGATTGTGCGGCCACGCCCCGGTAAATTTGACGGCCAGCTCGTTGAACCTGGTCCCTATGCGTTACTGACGGAAAAGGGAATTTTACTGATCTATAACTCTGCCCGCCCCATTCCCGATAAAAAAGACGCACTGGTCTATTCAGCCGGACAAGTGCTGCTCGATAAACAGGATCCGACGAAGATATTAGCCCGAACCAGTGAGCCTTTTTTCATTCCTGAAAAAAACTACGAACTCACGGGGCAGGTCAACAACGTCGTCTTTCTGGAGGGTCTGGTTCCCTTTAAAAACAAGTGGTTTCTGTACTACGGAACGGCGGATTCCAAAATTGCCGTGGCCGTTCACGAAGATTAACCTAAAGACTCAGGTACGCCTGCAGGCCCCCTTCCAGGTTATGGATACGGCTGAAACCCTGTTTGGCGAGTACGCGGGTCGCTACGGCACTTTGCATTCCCGAGCCACAGATAACAACGATTTCTTCGTTCTTCCAGCTATCGGGAATATCGTGTACCCGCAGCAGTAACTCATCGAGTGGAATATGCAGACCGCCGATGGAAAAGCTTTCCCATTCGTAGGGCGTTCGGATGTCTAGAATTCGAAGGTCTTCGCCTGCCTCCAGACGACGTTTTAATTCAAAGGCAGAAATAGCTTCCATAGCTGTAAAAATAAAAACGCTCAGGGTCTATACAGGCCCTGAGCGTTTCGTGTATGCTTACTTCGATTCGATTTCGTTGTACGCCAGAATGCCTCCCAGTACGTTGCGAACGTTCGTAAAGCCCTGACTTTCTAAAAACTGCTGAGCTCGGGCGGAGCGGGCACCAGAACGGCAGTGAATAATGACTTCTTCATTTTTCATCGGCTCCAGTTCGTCGATTCGGTCGGGCAGATCGCCCAGCGGAATCAGCGTACCACCCAGGTTTTGCTCTTCGTATTCGTCGGGGTTGCGAACATCAATCAGGTTTATTTTTTCACCTTTGTCGAGGCGTTCCTTCAGTTCCTGCACAGAAATATCCATGTGTCGTAGCGTTTGGTAAACGGTTAAAAAAGCAAATCGTTAGAGGTTGCTAAGCGGGCCTTTTCTGCTGAACGTTCAGCGAGTAGCCATTAGTATCCCCCTTAGTTAAGGCAAAGCAAGCAAAATGTTCGCACAACTTACTTTTCAACGACCAGTTTTTTCACCAGGGTTTGTTTCCCATTCGACAGACGCAGCAGGTACAGTCCCCGACTCAGGCCCGAAAGATCGGCCGCGGGTTCCGGCAGGTCGGATTTCGACCAGAGCGTGCGTCCCGACAGGTCCAGTACTTCCAGCGACCGGAAGCTGTCAAGATTCCAGCGAATACGTCCGGCACTCGGATTGGGATGAATCCTTAGATCGTTTTCCCTGATTTCCTCTACGCCCGTAACCACTTCGCTCGCTTGTCCACCCATAACCGGACGAATCATCAGAGCTCCTTGTAGATTGGTATTCTGAGCCCATTCATTGCCCAGATTGTAATAAATATGATTGGAAAATTTCGTACTGTTTTTATCCAGTCCAATCGATATCCGGTTTTGCGAAAGCTGCTGGTAGGCTACCCAAAAGGTGTCACGTACGGCGACAGGATTTTGAAGTTTGAACTCGACAAAACCTTGTGGATCGTCGGGATATCTAATCAGAAACGACTGTCGGGTAAGCGTTTGACCGGGCTGACCGTTGCGGTTAGCCAGAATATGTAAAACAAAAGTATTGTTTGGGGTATCCGTTGGATACCGGATGGTTTGCATCCGTACGGCGGAAACTACGTCAGCTTTTCGCGTAACAAATCGAACCGCTACAAAGCCATACTGCTGGTTGATGCCGGCCGCATATTCCGCCGATCCGTCATCATAGGCAAAGTAATCCGCCAATTCAGTAATGGAAGAGAGCGTATCATTCCGCCGCAAATCTACGCCCGGAATACTCGGGTTCTGGTCGTCCGTGGTTAGAATATCAAACGTGGTCCGAACGAGGGCTCGTTTACCCGCAAAGGCGGGCAGGGGCGAAGGAACTACCCGTTTTTCCTGTGAACGGAGCTGGGGAATGTTCTCGGAAATATTCTGCGTAAAATTCTGAATCGACTGTCCCGTTGTAAGTTCCTGAATCCGGAATCGTAAGGTCGTAAAGTTGTTGTTGTTGAACAGGTTCGTAATGTCCGTACTGATCGTATCTGCCGTTTCAGCCGCCGGATTGACTAAGTAATGAGCCAGCGGCATCGCCCGGTAGTGCTTCAAATACGAACTGATGGACCGGCGGATGGAAACATCCTTAATGTACTGATCGCGAACCGAACGACCCTTGTTCAGGTATACGTAATCAATATGCCAAGCATCGAACTCGCCCGATTGCCTGCCAAAAGTCTGAAACCGAAACTGAAAACCCGCGTGTAAATATAGAGCCGCCCGTACGGCAATGCGAGCCTGGGCGTATTCATTCATTACCTGCCCACCCTTTTGAACCCAGACGGTCTGCCAAACATTGCCAGTAGTCAGAAACTGTACCCGCAATGAATCTTTTGAATCGGGTTGTTCGCCCAGCCCTTTGGTGATCCAGAAAAAACTCAAGTATACCGAGTCACGGGGCGATAGACCGGCCAGATTAATCGGCTGAGAAGTAAGGGAATCCGTTTCTCCAGTAGCTAATGGAGTATTTGAATTATAAGGGATTCCATCGCGGCGAAGGCCATCAAACGAAACGATATTCAGCGAAGGATGATTATTGGTGAGGCTATTGTTGACCACCGTACCACCGCCGGGCATCCACAGTGAAGGATCGGGTATACCCGTTCGTGTAATGGAAAAATCGTCAAAAAAGGGCAGCGATACCGCAGCGGTACGGGCTCCGGAAGACTGCGTAGGTATCGGAGCTGTCGTAATCGGAAACTCTCGGAATTGGGCCTGTACTCCAAAACCTAAGGAACACAGCAGAAGGGTAAAAAGTAATCGCATACAGATACCGGACCAATGAGCCATTGATCGTTGATGGATTGGGTAGGATATTCAGAAAAGCAAACGAAGCGGAACCTGTTTTATGGTTCCGCTTCGGTATTAATTACGCTCGGGTTCGGTGGGGCCTTCACCCGTGTCGGTATCGGGTTTTCCGGCGATCCACAAGTCAATAATTTCACCCACGTTGATTTTGGTGCCAATGCCGGGAGCGGGTCGCTGTTCAACTACCGTACCGGGGGCCGCTCCGGGAACCTGCTTGTAGAGGATGGTGCCCATGCGAAGGTCCGAGCCCTTGATGATGATTTCGGCTTCTTCCAGCGAAACGCCAATCAGGTTAGGTACGTCGAGTTCGGTATTGCCAATCCCGTTACCCACCACCAGTTCGATTTTGGAGCCTTTGGGAACCTGCGTGCCCGGTTCAATCTTCTTGCCCTGGTACCATTGTTCCAGTACGGCATTTTCGGCGATATCGGGAATGTAGCGAATGTTGCCTTCCTGCAAACCCACACTGCGTAAGAGCGACAAGGCACTGCGAAGACCCATGTTCGTGGATACCAGATCCGGCATCCGAATCATGGGGGCCGTCGCCATGGTGACGGTGAGATAAATGTTCCGGCCCTCTTTTACCAGTGAATTAGGAAAAGGATACTGGGAAAGCACCGTAAAAGGCGGTACGCCAGGCACAAAGGTGCAGTCCGAGACAATGTAGTCGAGTTTCCGTTCGCTCAGCGTTGCTTTTACATCTTCCAGGTTCGCTTTTCGTAAATCAGGGACCGTAATACTTTGTCCGTGGTTAGTCGACCAGGGCAGATAAACGAAGAAAAAACTAAGAAATAGAGAAAGAATGATACCGACGACCAGCATCAGGTGAATGATGAGGTCTTTTCGGGAACGGGTATTCAGATAAATGGCCATAGTTGGGTAATAGAGTGCGAAGCCGTGCAGGAGCTACGTACCTAACGAAAATTTCTGCGTCAATTGGGATACAAGTTTACAGAAAATACAGGATTTGCGGGCGTTTACGCTGGGGCTTTTCCGCAGTAGCCACGGAATTTATCTTGAAAACTCCAGTTGACCTTTTTATTTTGTTCGTATTAATTGCTTAATAAACCGAAGTAGATTCTCATGAAAGTACGCCCCGCAGTCGTTCTGGTTGAAAATGACCATGTTTTACTGACTCGCTATGAATACGGTGATCAAACTGTTTTTCAGTTACCCGGAGGCAATCCCGATCCTGGCGAAACCCTGCCCGAAACCCTTATGCGGGAACTTCGGGAAGAACTAGGCATCGAGATTGAAGTACAGGGCTTGCTGGTCATGGGTGAAGTATTACTCCCTCAGCTCAAACAGGGTGTTTTGCACTGCGTATTTCTGGGTACGTTGGTGGGAGGAATTCCCCGAATTAATCCAGCCGAAACAACGGCTCTGGAAGTTGTATGGCGACCGCTGCCAAGTATCGCTGGACTAAATCTGTATCCAAACGTAGGCGTTGAGTTACTGGAACTGGTAACGGGTGTACGAAGCTCCCCGTACATCGGCAAAATTCGCCAGGAATGGTTTGGCTAAAGGCTTTGGGAATATTTACTTCCCAAGCCCCAAAGCAATGGTCTAAGCTAAATTAGTAAGGTTTTTGGGCAGACTATGACTTCGTTCGCATTTTTCTGGAACGAATATACGTCTCATGGCACATCATTTTTTTAAAGGAAGCTTAGTATAAATAGGGGGCATACAAAGCCCACTCATTTTAAACGATAAAAGCCATGATGATCCTACCCATAGTTATCGTAATGCTCCTCGTAATGGCGAGCATGTTCTTAGGTATCCGGGAAAATTTTACGGGTTCCAACCAGGACGACAAAACCGGTTTTGAAGGAAACGTTCGGACGATCCGTACGCTATACAAAGCATCCCCGCACGAGCTCGCTCGTTAATGCGAAAGATGAGCTAACATATCCGATGAGTGAAGAATCGTATCAAAAGGAAAAAGCCCCTCAGAAATTAATCTGAGGGGCTTTTGAAGTTGACCGACAAGGATTCGAACCCTGAATAAGAGAACCAAAATCTCCTGTGTTACCATTACACCATCGGTCATTTCCGTGTTCCGTGGTGCAAATATAGGGGGTTTTTGAAAGCCTTGTCAAGTCGTTTCTGAAAATAAATTTGAATTCAGGGAGCAATTTTTTTTAAATGCCTGAATACGAATCGCTTTTCATTGAAAAAAATTACACACCTGCGGTCTCGGCAGCGGCGTCGATCTTTTTCACCAGTCCTTGTAACACTTTACCCGGGCCGCATTCAACAAATAACGTGGCTCCGTCGGCCCGCATGGCCTGTACCGATTGCGTCCAGCGTACGGGAGCAGTTAGTTGAGCAATCAGATTCGTTTTGATGGCGTCAATCTGCGTAGCGGGCTGGGCGTTCACGTTTTGGTACACGGGAAACCTGGCCGTATGGAAAGGCGTCACTTCGATAGCAGCAGCCAGTTCTTCCCGAGCGGGTTCCATCAAAGGAGAGTGGAACGCTCCACCTACGGGCAAGGGCAGTACGCGTTTGGCTCCCGCTTCCTTCAAGCGTTCGCCCGCAATACGTACGCCTTCGTGCGAACCGGAAATGACCAGCTGACCCGGGCAGTTGTAGTTAGCCGCTACGACGATCTCGCCCGTTTCCTGACGTACCTGCTCACACAACTGAGCTACCTGCTCATCCGGCAGCGAGCTTAGAACAGCCGCCATCGTTGAGGGGTTGATTTCGCAGGCTCGCTGCATCGCCAAAGCCCGTTTGGAAACCAGCCGTACGCCATCTTCAAACGATAAAACACCCGCCGTAACCAGAGCCGAGAATTCACCCAGGGAGTGACCTGCGACCATATCCGGATTGAGATCGGGCGTAATGGATGCCAGGATCACGGAATGCAGGAAAATAGCCGGTTGCGTAACTTTCGTTTGCTTGAGTTCTTCATCGGAACCATTGAACATGATGTCCGTAATGCGAAACCCTAAAATATCGTTAGCCTTTTCAAAAAGAATGCGGGCTTCTTCGGAACGCTCGTACAGGTCTTTTCCCATACCCGAAAATTGCGATCCCTGACCCGGGAAAACATAAGCTTTCATACTGACAAGTTTGATAGAACCGCAAAAATAAAACTTCCCCGGCTTATCCCACAAAACGAAGCCGCTCTTTGGGGCTCGGCAGTCGGCAACTCTCGCGTTTGCCAAACCAGGTATAGCGGTTTCGGGCAATCAGACTGTACACGCGATCACGGATTGAAAGTGGTAAAAACCGAAAGCCCCAGAGCCATTGCCACCCTTTGACGTGGCGGGCGATGCGGAGGGCGGCTTCCGATTTCTCGTAGATGCGACCGTCTTCCCAAAGCAGTACACTATCAAAATCACGGGAAGGCCGATCCAGTTGGTCAAGTATAGACTGACCATACGCGGATTGCAGGGAAGCAAACTGATGCCTTCCGCCGTCATGATCCATGATGTAGTTGATGGTGGCGTTACAGAAGTTACAAACGCCATCAAAGAGAATGACTACCATGCGTGAAGGCCCTGATGTTACTGGATGAAGACACGGGTAAGGACTGAAACGTTCAGATACAGAAAAAGGAACCGCCCAGCAGTTCCTTTTTCTGTATCTGAATCAAAATAAGCTAGCGAATAATCTGTACCCAGCTCTTCAGAATAACCGGACGATTTTCGTCAGCCCGGTTCAGGCGTTCGTAAGTAACCTGAGCTTCGTAGTAGTACGTACCCGCGGCCAGTTCCTTACCTGCGTCCGTCCGTCCGTCCCACTGAATGAGCACATTGTCATTGCTCTCAAAAACTTTCACTCCCCAGCGGTTGTACACCCGGAACCGGACGTTTTTCACAAAACGAGGACAGCGAATCGGCTCGAATGTATCGTTTTTGCCGTCACTGTTGGGCGTGATTACGTTCGGTAAGGAGTAATCGGGACAGTTGTCTTTGCAGACCGTATTACTCGGCACAGACTCCGTACCAAAACGGTTTACCGAAGTTACGTAATAACACCCAGCGTAACTACCGAGGTTATCGTGCGTAAAGTTGCGGCTTGGAGGCGATTTGGTTTCACCGATTTTCTCAAAGTCACCCGTATCGCCGTAGCGTTTGTAGTAAATGTTATATTGAACAATGTTCGGATCACAGGCGGCACCGTTGGGACCCGTCGTTGCGTCGGTCCAGCTTAACCTATTGCTATACGGTCCTGTTTCGCAGATGCCTTGTACGTACGTTGCACAGTCAAGCTGGTCAAGCGTGAGCACGGGCGGGCAGGGACGAGTCGTATCCGTAGGCGTCAGACACAGGCGTTGCGAGAAGTTGTACAACAGACCGCTGTGAATGCTCGGGTCACCGTACGTGCCCACCGTTTCCACGCGGTAACAATACGTAGAGTCAGCGGAAAGTGTCGTACTGATGTCACCATCGGAGGTTACGTTATCGCGTCCATTATCCGTGTAGGTATAGGTTCCGGGACCCTGTACGGCTACCTGCTGAATCAGGTTGTACACGCCCGGCCGTACCTGACGGTAAATGCGGTGAGTCTGGTTATCATTGCTCCAGGGTACATTGGCCTGCCAGGAGAGCTGTACCGCACGTGACTGACCGCTTCCGCTCAGACGAACACTACTGGCCGCCTGCGAAGAATCCTGCCGCGTGGTACCGTTGAACACATCTACGCGGTAGCGATAGGCATTCGCTTCGGTATTCAGTCCACGATCCACATAAATGGTATCGTTGGTACGGGGAGCGGATAAGTTGGTATTGATCGTGCCCACTTGCGTATAGGCCGTACCATTCAAACCCGTAGTCCGGAAAATGCGATACTGCCGGGCTCCTGCACCTTCAGGCCGGGTCCATTTTACGGTAATCTGACCCTGGGTAGTCGAAGTTTCATCGACCGTCACGTTGGTAATGTACAAGGCCTGATTGGGTAATCGCTGACAGGCCTGGTTTGAGAACGTACTGTTAAATCGCGTCAGGTTATTCGGACCGGGGAACGAAGCCACAAGCCGGTAACTGTATTCGGTATTGGGTCGTAGACCGCTGGAATTGTCAGTGTACGTTGTTTGCGTAATCGGCACGCGACCTACTTCTACATAACCCGGCGGTGGCCCCGGTTTACAGAGATCAGGGGTCAGGTTCACACAACCCTGTCGACGATAAATCACGATTTGGGCACCCGTAATCTGGCAGGGGTACGCATCCCAGTTGAGTACATAGCCCGGGCCGCTGGGTTCAGAGCGTAAGTTTTTGGGAGCGGGAGCTACCACCCGGACTTTCACCGTTTTGCTATCTGTCAAATAGGGTTGAACGGATCCGGGGTGATCCCGTACCTTGAACAGCACTTCGTAGGGCAACTGTCGTAAATGGGTACAGTTGGTTTGCCAGCTAAAAGTACCCGTGGCTGGCGACGCCTGCGGTTGGGTAGGGGTAGTGAACGTCGCAAAGGGCGGCTGGATCAGGTTTATGCCGAGTGAACTTTGCTGATACACCCCGCTCGTAGAGGTAATCGTCAGGCGGTTGCCGTCAGGGTCCGTAGCCCGGACATTGAACGTAGCGGTTGATCCTGCCTCTACGCAAATTTCATCGGGAGCTTCTAACGTAGGCCGTTTGTTCTGACAGTCACGAACGATAATCTGCATATCCCGCGTGATCTCGCCAATTTTCACCCCACTTCGCCATTCTTCAATGATAAAAGCTACGTTATACTGACCGGGGCAGGTGGGGGCATCCCAGATCAAATCACCAGTAACAGAGTTAATACTATAACCCGCAGGGCCATTATTGGCTTCGTTACGATCATTACAATTCGGAATGTCGTTGGGGTACACAATACTTGGAATCACAAATCCATTACAGGACTCGCCCACCAGCGTTGATTTGTTTTGCGTCAGGCGGTACGCCAGGCTGTCGCCGTCTGCATCAAAAGCACTGGGGTTGTGGATGTATCGCTGACCCGCACAGGCTTCAAAATCAACAGGGGGATTTAGCATGACTGGCGTGCTGTTCAGACCCAGGAAGGCGTTGATAGCCAGCGTAGATTCAACAAAGAAAGGATATTCGTCTGATCTGTTATTGGTAATGTTAAGCGTTCCTTTGTTTCGGTTGTCGATGCCAACGGAAACGGTATACGTACCGGGAGCACTGAAGGTATGCGTCGTGCGAAAGATCAGCCGGACCGTACTATTCCCCACATCGACTATGCCTCCACTCGGTAAACCCTGCGTGAAAAGGGGGGTGTTCTGAACGGGGGTTCCATCCCCAAAACAGAATTTTACGCCAGTACCAGCCGTACCCTCGGTAGCCGGACGGCCCTGAGCCCAGTCGCAATAGATCGTAAGCGTTAACTCGTAGGTTAGGCTGGTACTGGAGATCCGGCGGGAGGTAATCTCACCGGCCCGCACGTGGGTAGCCCAGGCCGTGGAGGTTAACCCACAAATGGTAAAAACCAGTAATCCAAATAAACGGTAAAGGGTTCTCATGCTACGCTGGTATAATCAGACAATCAGTTCGGTAGTATTCAAAAAATAGCGGTAATCGGTACAGATGCCTCAAAAACAGGCTTGTAAAGGTACGGGTGTAATGCAGGTTCAAGGTACAGATTTGAATGTTCTTTCAATTCTGAAAACAATTGTTTTTACAACAAACTTTTTCACTGCTAAAGAAGTTTTTTTCCTGGGGGAAAATGTTCTGACAATAAGGTACTGAAACAGAGCTTGACCAGCCTTGAAGCGGGCACTAATTTCAAATGCTGAACGCTTTTCGGAAGCAAAAGGTATTTTTAATTAGCAAAAAATCAGAAATCGACTTTGGCAACCCACCGTTTGTGCCGTAGTTTTGATGCCTAATTAAGGGTTGGTTCCCTACCATTTTTAACTGTTCTTCGAGTCAAAAAACGATGTCCTGGGTCACACAAACTTTTTCGAGTTCGCTGGGCCGCAAGCTCATTATGTCCTTAACCGGGTTGTTCTTATGTACTTTCCTGGTGGTACACGTGAGCGGTAACCTGCAATTGTTCAATCACGATGAAGGCTATGGCTTTAATAAGTACGCTGCCTTCATGTCTACGTTCACGCCCATTCGGGTCGTTTCCTACGGCTTGTATGCATTCATTCTCTGGCATGCGTCCAGGGTCTGTGGCTGGCAAAAGACAACCGCAAAGCTCGTGGGGCACAGCGGTATGTAGTCGTTCATAACCAAAGTACTTGGGCAAGCCGTAACATGGCCCTGCTGGGTACGATGCTGTTGCTGTACATTGTGGTACACATGCACGATTTCTGGTATGTGTATCATTATGGAGATGTACCGTATCGTCAGTACGAAGAAAGCCTGGTAACGGGCGAAATTTCTTCTACGCCGTATACGGGACAACCGATTAAAGGCCGGCTGGAAGAGTACGTACGTGAAGATTCACAAACCCGTGTTACGATTGTAAAGGATTTGTACAAGGAAACGACCGTAGCTTTCTCTAATCCCCTGCTGGTACTCTTTTATGTACTGGGAATGGCGGCACTGGCCTATCACCTGGTGCACGGCTTCTGGAGTGCCTTCCAGACACTGGGCTGGAATCACCCCAAATATAATCCGCTGATCCGTTTCCTGGGCGTGTGGGTATTTGGTATTGGTATCCCGCTGGCTTTTGCGGCCATGCCGATTTATTTTTATATTAAGAGTTTAGGAGCGTAACCTTTGCCTTCAACCTTAGTGAAGGCGTGTGTATTCTCGTTAGTCATCAGTCCGGAATTATCCGGAGTTTATAAACTGAAATCATTCCATGGCAACATCACCCAAATTGGATGCCAAAATACCTGACGGGCCGCTGGAGACGAAGTGGACAAAGTACCGCTCGACCGTGCCGCTCGTTAACCCTGCCAATAAACGGAGTCTGGAAATTATCGTCATTGGTACGGGGCTTGCAGGAGCTTCGGCGGCTGCAACTTTGGCGGAATTAGGTTATAAAGTAAAAGCGTTTTGTTTTCAGGATTCTCCCCGTCGGGCTCACTCCATTGCAGCTCAGGGTGGAATCAACGCTGCTAAAAACTATCAGAACGATGGTGACTCCGTCTACCGTTTGTTCTACGATACAATTAAAGGTGGTGACTACCGGGCCCGGGAGTCTAACGTATATCGTTTGGCTGAGGTATCAGGTAACATCATTGACCAGTGCGTAGCCGCTGGGGTTCCCTTTGCCCGTGAATACGGCGGACTGCTTTCTAACCGTTCATTCGGTGGTACGCAGGTTCAACGTACATTCTATGCGGCAGGTCAAACGGGTCAGCAATTGCTGCTGGGAGCCTATTCAGGTCTGCAGCGTCAGGTAGGAGCCGGGAACATTGCGATGTATACCCGCCACGAAATGCTTGACGTCGTAATGATCGACGGCAAATGCCGGGGGATCATTGCTCGTAACCTGATTACGGGTGAACTCGAGCGTCACTTTGGCCATGCGGTTCTGATTTGTTCAGGAGGGTACGGAAACGTATTCTACCTGTCAACGAACGCCATGGGTTCCAACGTAACGGCTGCCTGGAAAGCTCACAAAAAAGGAGCATTCTTCGGAAACCCCTGCTTTACGCAAATTCACCCCACGTGTATTCCGGTATCGGGCGATCATCAGTCGAAACTGACGCTGATGTCCGAATCCTTACGGAATGACGGTCGGATCTGGGTTCCTAAGAAGAAAGATGACAATCGTCCTGCGGATCAGATTCCCGAAGACGAGCGTGATTATTATCTCGAGCGTCGTTACCCGGCTTTCGGTAACCTCGTACCCCGGGATATTGCCAGCCGTGCCGCCAAGGAGCGTTGCGACGCAGGCTATGGGGTAGGGACTTCGAAAATGGCCGTTTACCTGGACTACTACGCAGCCTATGAGCGGTACGGTAAAGGTGAAGTAAATAAAAGAGGTATTCACAATGCCTCAGCCGATCAGATCCTTCAGTTAGGAAAGGCCGTCGTAAAAGAGAAATACGGTAACCTTTTCGATATGTATAAGCAGATTACGGGTGAAGATCCGTATCAGGTGCCGATGCGTATTTACCCGGCCGTTCACTACACCATGGGAGGTCTTTGGGTGGATTACAACCTGATGACCACGGTACCCGGTCTGTATGCCCTGGGCGAAGCCAACTTCTCCGATCACGGAGCGAATCGTCTGGGAGCTTCAGCTTTGATGCAGGGGCTGGCCGATGGGTACTTCGTAATTCCTTATACGATCGGAGCGTATCTGGCGAGCGAAATCCGGACGAAAGCGATTTCAACGGATCACCCCGCCTTCGTACAGGCTGAGAAAGAAGTAAACGACCGGATTACTAAACTGATTTCGATCAAAGGCACGAAATCTCCCGAAGCTTACCACAAAGAACTGGGTAAGATCATGTGGGATAAGTGTGGAATGGCCCGTAATGAGCAGGGTTTGAAAGAAGCCATCCAGGAAATTCGTGCGTTGAAAAAAGAATTCTGGTCGAATGTGAAAGTTATGGGTGACGTAGATGAGTTCAACCCAGAACTGGATAAGGCGAACCGCGTAGCTGACTTTATTGAGCTGGGCGAACTGATGTGTATGGACGCTCTGGATCGCAATGAATCCTGCGGCGGTCACTTCCGCGAAGAATATCAGACGGAAGAAGGCGAAGCGAAACGCGACGACGAAAATTACATGTACGTATCCGCTTGGGAATATCAGGGTGAATCGCAGTGGGAGCTTCACAAAGAAGAACTCAACTACGAGAACATCAAAATCGCCCAGCGTTCTTATAAGTAATAGGTTAACAATTAGAGAGTTAACGAAACAATGGAAGGTAATATGAATCTGACGCTCCAGGTGTGGCGTCAAAAAAATAGTAGAACGGAAGGCCGGATGGAAACCTACCAGCTTTCCGGCATTTCCGAGGATATGTCGTTCCTGGAAATGTTTGATGTACTGAACGAGCAACTCGTACACGAAGGCAAAGACCCCGTATCCTTTGATCACGATTGCCGTGAAGGGATCTGCGGAGCCTGTTCCATGTACATCAACGGTCGTCCTCATGGACCCTTACAGGGCGTAACTACTTGTCAGCTGCACATGCGTAGCTTCAAGGATGGCGATACGATTGTAGTAGAACCCTGGCGGGCTCAGGCATTCCCGGTTATCAAAGATCTGGTAACGGACCGGGCCGCCTTCGACCGGATTATTTCGGCAGGTGGGTATATTTCGGTCAATACGGGTAATGCTCAGGATGCAAATGCGATCCCGGTTGCCAAAGAAAACGCAGATGCTTCCTTCATGGCAGCAGCCTGTATTGGTTGCGGAGCCTGTGTAGCCGCTTGTAAAAACGCTTCGGCGATGCTGTTTACTTCGGCTAAAATCTCTCAGTTAGCCCTGTTACCGCAGGGTGAAGCCGAACGGACCGCACGAGCCAAGAAGATGGTAGCCCAGATGGACGAAGAAGGCTTTGGAGCCTGTACAAACACGGGAGCCTGTGCTGCCGAGTGCCCGAAAGGCATCAGCATGGAAAATATTGCCCGTATGAACCGCGAATTTTTTGTGGCAGAAATTGGTACAAAAGATTAATTATAAATTGATGATAAACCAGTACTTGAGCAAAAACTTGCTTAGGTACTGGTTTTTAAATCAATAAGTTAGGATTAGAGGATAGAATAATATAGAAATTATTATACGGTATTTGGCCACTTGGCACAGTTATTATATTTATTACAGCGAAGTATCCTTTCGATAAATTATTCTCTGGGAAGTAAACAATGTCACTGGGACTTAGTTTACTTTGTGGAACTGAAAGTCAAATTTCTCCGTATATTTGAGAAAGTACTTCATTGCTGTTGTTTAGCTTAGCGACTTATCAAACAAAAACACACAAACTATGAAGAGTATCTACCGCTCGTTGTGCATGGGGTGGGGAATTTTAGCAATTTTACTTTGTTCAACCCAATTCAAAGCAACAGCTCAGACCACCGATCCGTCAACCTCTAGCAAACGTCTAACGTTACGCCAGTGGCGGAAGCAGGCTTTGAACGCACAAACCTCATCAACGTACATTACTGTTGGTGACTCTCTGACCGCTTGTGACACGATCACGTACATTCCGGTTCTTGGAAAATCACCCTGGCGTCTTGCCATCCCATTTGGTCCAGGTATTGCCTATTGCGGCACTTGGAACGGCACCTTTAACGATCACCGCGATCGCTCCCTGTTTAACGGCTTTGGTCTGAACGTTTCTGTAGGAGCGGATTATTTCTTCAGACCTGAAAATCGTTTCAAATTTGGTTTGGGCGTTGAAGGGGGCTGGCAAACGTTCTTCGTTCGTGGAGCGTACCGTAACTACCTTCTGAATCAACCTGCAGCTGCAAACATTGGTGCAGATAACATCGACATTAGAAAGCGTGCTTCTGAAGACATGTTCCTCTTAGTCGGTCCCGTTATTTCGTACGACCTGACGAAGAAACCACAAAGTAGCTTCCTGGAAGCAGCTGTAAAAGGGGGTGTTTTCCGCACGCAGTCAGCGATGATTGGTGCAATTGATACCCGTAACAACCAGCTGATTTCGATGGTTTCTCCGACGGACAAACTGTTACACCCGGGCGTTAAAGGACATATTGGTGCCTTCTTCCCCTTCGGTAACAACTGGTACGGTGGTGCACAAATCAGCGGTTTCTACACGCAGGTAAACTACTTTACGCAAGACAACGCTGCTCACATCTGGGAATTCAAGCGTAAGCATGGTGGCTGGGCTCTGCAATTAGCTCTTCGCAAGTCTTTCAACCGTACGACGCTGGTACAAGTGGCTCCGGCTGAATGCCCCACTTGCGTAGCTCCGACGATTACGGGAGTGACACTGGGTGACCAAACGATCACGGGTCTGACAGTAAAAGATTCGTTAGCGAACACGTTCTTCCGGGCTGGTACGTATCCAAAAGTTACCTGGACGAGCGGAAGCTCAGAAGCGGGCGAAACGTATACGGTGAATGTTCACAAGAAATCTCCGAACTCGGACGAAATCGTATACTCACTGAAGAGCACGACCGAACGTAGCTTCGAATGGCCTCAGGATCTGAAATTCCCGGGTGACTCGATTTCTCAAACGGAATTCTACTACGTAACGGTTCACTCAGAGCGTAACAACAAGTGTGGACGTTGCATCTCTGAAGTAGCTACGGCTAGCTTCGGTTTCGAGAAAGCAGCTCCGAAAGTTGTTGAAGAAAAAACTCGCTTCCGTCACCGCTTAGTTGAAGTTTCTGCATACTACTCTACGGTAGTGGGCCGTGATTCAGTACAATGCTACTGCTACTGCGATGGAACGCGTCAAGCAAGTGGTACGTACCGCAAACGCACCCTGTACGGAACGTATACGCAAGAACTGGAACAAGCTAAGCTGAACGCTTTCGAAGAACTGAAAGACGATATCGAAATCGCAGTTCCTGCTCAATTCGATGCTCTGGTATCTAGCATGAAGCGTCCAAGATACTTCAAGGCTATCTACGAAATCGATGAAGTGAAAGCAAACGGTGAAGTGGTTCGTCACTTAGGTGATTACCAGGTAACCATCACTCGTTCGAAAGGTAAATACATCATCTCTAAAACCAGTATTCGTCAGATTACGGAAGAAGAGAAACAACGTATCATCGAACAAGAAGGCCGTAAGGCTAAAAAAGGAAAGCCTAGAAGAAGAAACTAATCTTTCCTGAGTAACAAAAAAGGCTCCGCTACAAGTGGAGCCTTTTTTGTTTAGAGGTTGCCTGATTAAACGCGGAGTCGTACGTATGGGAAGGTGAGTTTCTTCCTGTACAGCCTGTCAATAAAAAGGCGGATCGTATCTACGATCCGCCTTTTTATTAATTTATGAGTAATGGATGCTAAAGTTCCCGGCGAATTTTGGCAATGGGTATGTTCAGTTGTTCACGGTATTTGGCCACCGTACGTCGGGCAACCGGATACCCTTTCTCCGTCAATAGTTCCTGAATCTGCTGGTCGGTATACGGCGACTGCTTGTCTTCTTTTTCGATGATTTCAACGATGGCCTGTTGGATCTCACGGTTAGAAACCTCTTCACCTTCGTCGTTTTTCACGCCCTCGGTAAACAGGTCTTTCAGGTGAATGATACCGAAAGGCGTTTGAGCGTATTTGCCCGAAGTAACCCGTGAAATGGTCGAAATGTCCATGCCAATGCGGTCAGCAATATCCTTGAGAATCATGGGTCTAAGCTGCCGTACATCGCCCGTTATGAAGTAGTCCTTCTGAAACTCAATGATGGCCCGCATCGTATTCAGCATGGTTTGCTCGCGTTGCTTCAGAGCATCGATAAACCAGCGGGCCGAAGCCAGCTTGCTTTTAACGAACTGAGCCGTGGCCCGGTCACTTTTGTTGCGGGATTCGGCCATTTCGACTACTGCCTTACTTAGCCGGATGCTGGGTAAGTCGCGACCATTGAGGTTTACTTCAAAAAGACCATTATCGTTCGTAACAAAGTATTCGGGCAGGATATTCTCATTAACGACCAGACTACTGCTTTGTCCACCCACTACGGGTTTGGGGTTCAGGTGAGCAATCACGCCGAGTACTTCCTTCAACTGTTCGTTGTCCAGGTTCATCACCCGCATGATTTTCTCGTAATTTCGTCCTGCCAGTTCGTGCATGTGCCGCCGTACGACTTCTATACTCAACGTATTTTCGGGCGTATGCGGCTTGCGTTCCAGTTGTAACAGTAAACAATCCTGCAGGTCGCGGGCGGCCACACCCGGTGGGTCGAGCGAGCGGATCAGGGGAAGGATTTCTTCTATCTCCGATTCTTCTACCCAGATGTTATTGGTAAAGCTAATGTCGTCCGCGATGTTGTAGGCGTCGTACTTCAGAAAGCATCATCATCGAGCGAGTCCACGATGAAATCAGCAATCAATCGCTGCCGCTCGGTTAATTCAAGCGTACCTACCTGTTCTTTGAGTTCCTCCCGCCAGGTATTCAGCTGAACGATGGGAGAAGTATAGAAATCCTCGTCGGCGGCAAAGTTATCCGACCGGGTTTTGTATTCAGGAATGTCATCATCGGCAAATTCATCCCAGTCCCGAAAATCATCGGTGGGTAAATCATTGCCTTCGGGTTGGAAGTCATCCAGACCGTCGGAATTCTCTTCTGCTTGTTCGGGCGTTTCGACGCCTTCTTCCAGTACCGGATTTTCTTCCAGCTCATCTTTTATTCGCTGCTCCAATTCCAAGGTATTCAGACCCAGCAAATTCAACATCTGAATCTGCAGGGGTGAAAACTTCAGCGTTTGGCGTTGCGTTTGGGTCAGTCGCTGCATATCTCTTCCTAGTAAAAGGTCCCCATACCCATTAAATGAGTACATGGGGCGGTGATTTCTACAAAGCTAAGGATAGTTAAAAGGTAGCGAAAGAATAAAACCTTAAAATTGAGCAGGTATTTATGCTAACGGAGCAGTCCGCAATGGTTATTTTTGCAGCCAATCCACTGGGTGGATGTATTGTCAACATTCCCTGAGAAGGGTGATATTAAATCATGCAACTTTCTGAACAAGAATTACTCCGTCGTCAGAAACGGGAAGAACTATACCGGCTGGGCATCGATCCGTATCCGGCTGAAGGCTACGAAATCAACGTTACGGCCGCTGACATTCTCCAAAACTACGAACGGAATAAAACCGATTATAAAACCGTTTCCATTGCCGGTCGATTGATGAGCTTCCGGATTATGGGTTCGGCCAGTTTTGCTGAATTACAGGATGCTACGGGCCGTATTCAGTTGTACTTCCGTCGCGATGACCTGTGTCCGGACGAAGACAAGACCCTGTATAATACGGTTTTCAAAAAGCTGCTTGACATCGGAGACATTATCGGTATCAAAGGGTACGTATTTACGACGCAGACCGGCGAGATTTCCATTCACGTACAGGAATTTACGATCCTGACCAAATCGCTTCGTCCGCTTCCCATCGTGAAACGGGATGAAGAAGGGAACGTGTACGACGGCTTTATGGACCCTGAGTTACGTTACCGGCAGCGGTACGTCGATTTGATTGTAAACCCGCAGGTAAAAGATATTTTCGTAAAACGGGCCAAAATCATTTCAACCATGCGGCGAATCTTTGATGATCGCGGCTGGCTGGAAGTAGAAACCCCGATTCTGCAACCCATTCACGGTGGAGCCGCGGCTCGTCCGTTTAAAACGCACCACAATACGCTCGATATGCCTCTATATCTGCGGATTGCGAACGAATTATACCTCAAACGACTGATTGTGGGTGGATTCGAAGGGGTGTATGAATTTGGAAAGATGTTCCGTAACGAAGGGATGGACCGGACGCATAATCCGGAATATACCGCCATGGAATTCTACGTAGCCTACAAGGATTACGAGTGGATGATGAACATGACGGAAGAAATCCTGGAAAAGGTTGCCATCGCTACCAATGGACAAACGCAGGTACAGATCGGTGAGAACCTCGTTGAATTCCAGGGACCGTATGCCCGACTGAGTATTTCCGAGGCCATTCAGAAGTACACGGGCCTTGACGTAGACGCGTTATCGGAAGACGAACTGCGGGCCGAAGCTCAGAAACTCGGCGTGGAAGTAGATGCCACCATGGGTAAAGGAAAACTCATCGACGAGATCTTTGGTGAAGCTGTGGAGAGCAATCTGGTGCAGCCTACGTTCATCATGGACCACCCGCTGGAAATGTCACCCCTGACCAAAAAGCACCGGAGCAAACCCGGAGTAGTGGAGCGGTTTGAAATATACGTTAACGGGAAGGAGATTGCTAACGCCTACTCGGAGTTGAACGATCCGATTGATCAGCGGGAGCGTTTTGAAGAACAGCTTCGTCTGGCAGAACGTGGCGATGAAGAAGCCATGGCTCTCGATGAAGATTTCATCCGTTCACTGGAATACGGTATGCCGCCTACCGCCGGCATTGGCTTCGGCATTGATCGTTTGACGATGATGATGACCAATAACGCCAGCATTCAGGAAGTTCTGTTCTTCCCACAAATGCGTCCGGAGAAGAAAGCGGAAGTAGCTACCGAAGCCGATTACGTAGCCGCGGGGATCCCTGCCGAGTGGGTACCGGCTATCCAGAAGATGGGCTTTCTGACGGTAGAAGCCCTGAAAGGAGCAAATCCGAACAAAGTATTCAATGATCTGGGTGGACTGCGTAAGAAGTTGAAAATCGAAGCGAAAATGCCGACGCTGGACGAGGTGAAAAGCTGGGTATAAGTTTAGGCGTTTATCATTTTGAACAAGCGAACGGGTTTTCTCAGGGGAGAACCCGTTTCGCTTGTTAGGGGCAAAAAAAGGGACCGTATTGTTGCGAACAGTCCTCACAAAGAGTGCCACGGAAACTGGTTTGTAAAAGAATAGGTCGAGAAACGGGTAGTACGATACGTTAATTAGCGAACTATTTTCCTGACTACCCGTGTATCCGTCCATTTATCATGCCAGGGAATATTTTCAAAAAAGATGGAAAGCGTTTCCAGGGGTACACATCGGTACAGGTTGCGTTTGAACAGCGTACTTAAATCGGGTGTCTCGCCTGATTCCGTTACGACCTGAGTTTTTGTAATCCACTTACCCATCGATCGGCCCTGCGTTAGAATCTCCTGCAGAGCCATCACCAACCCATACAGTAGTACTGTGATGATGCGTTGAATTAGTTCAGGAAGAGAATCAATGGTCCGAAATAAAGAATCATTGAGACGTTCATCCAGCAGGGTAAGAATAATGCTAACGGTCAGTAGCCCCAGCATTAAAACCAAACCAAAGAAAATCCAATCGATAATGTAGTTGGCAAGACGAGTCCATCTGGACGCATACGCAAGGTCAATACTAGGCAGAGGGGAGTAGGAAAACGGTTCCATTAAAGGGATATGATTCAGGTAGAAAAGGTAAATAGGTAGCTTTTGAAAGATATAAATAAAAAGCGTACGCTCGAATAATTTCCAATCCGTCCGGACAGAAAAAATCCCGAACTCTGCTAGAGTCCGGGACCGGAGTTAAGACAAGTGACTTAGAAAGACTAAGCCAATTTCTTTACGTTTACTGCGTTCACGCCTTTTTTACCGCTGATCGTTTCATACGATACGCGATCATCCTGACGGATTTGCAATCCATTCAAACCCGTGACGTGAACGAAGATGTCCTGTCCCGTGGCATCGTCAACGATGAAGCCAAACCCCTTGCTTTCGTTGTAAAACTTTACTGTACCTGTTTGCATAACAAATTAAATATTGAAACGGAAGATTTTCCCGAAATAAAAGAGAAATTATTAGGGTTAATACAGTTTTAGCGAAAAATTTTTTTTAAACATTGGTATGAATTTTTAAGTTTTCGGGAAGTGTCCGTATTTTCGATTAACAAAAGATCGCCCAATCATGAACCGTTTACGATATCTTGTTGAAAGTCAGGCTTTTGGCGTGTGTTCGTTGGTAGGCGAACGGCTTGGAATCTCCGCCAGCAGCATCCGTTTGTACTTCATCTATACGTCCTGCTTAACGATGGGCTCGCCATTGGTTCTGTACCTGATCATGGCCTTCTGGATGAACTTTGGAAAGCACCTGCGTCGGCATCAAAACCCTACGGTTTGGGAGCTATAGCTTAGGCTTAGTCCACGAACAGGTTCTTACCCTGATAGTAATCGAGAATTTTTACCCGAAACAGATAATCATAACGAGCCTGGATCTGATTTAAGCGGGCCCGATCCAGATTGGTTTTGGCAATGTTGTATTCAACCACGTTCAGCGTACCGGCCTGAAAACGGCTTTCGGCCGATTTCAAGGTCTCATCGAAGTTTTTCACTTGACTTTCCAGAGCGTCGTACCGCATTTTGGCTACCTCCAGGTTAGCGTATGCCTGCTCAATACCTTGTTTAACCTGAATCTGTACATTCTGAGCCTGCACTTCGTTGCGTTTTTTATCTACAATTGCGTTTTGAACCCGGTTTCTGTAAATCCAGCTTCGAAAGATGGGAATGGCTAAATCCAGCGAAAAGTATCGGTTAAAATTGTTGCCCAGCTGATCCCCGTAAGTCAGGTTTGCCGTAGAAGAGTACCGCGTACTGAAGTACGAATTCAACGAAAGGAGCGGATACTGCAAACCCCGGTACATCTTGATGGTATGATCAAAGCTCTTGACGCGAAGCTGGGCCGCTTTGATGACCCCCAGGTTTTGTTCGGCCAGTTCGTACACCTGTGTGGCCGTGCTTTCATAACCCATTTCGCCCTGTGGGGTTAAACGTTCCAGTTTAAAGTCCAGGGGAACCTGCGGGTTGTTGAGGGTTTGCCAGAAGGCCAGTCGGTTGAGCTTCAACTGACCCTGCATGGTAACCAGACTCAACTGGTCATTTGCCACCTGCGAACCGAGGGTGTATTCATCGTACGGAGCCAGGTTTCCGGCCTTTACCAGAGCTACGGCCCGTTCCAGCTGCATTTTGGAAGCTTCCAGCTGCTGTTCTGCCAGGTTGACCTGATCTTCACTGCTAAGCACCTGCAAATACGCCAGAATCGTCGTGATCGTCACCTGATCCTTCGCTTGTCGGACATCCTGTTCGGCAGCTTTCATGAGCAGGTTATTCTGCTTGATAAAATTCTGATTGTATAGACCATTGAAGAGGGTTACACCCGCCGAAAGACTGAAAGCCGAAGAGTTTAGCTTTTCGTTAACGAACCCGTTCGTGTAGGGGTCAATACTGCGGCCGTAATTGATCGATTGCGAGGCGGCAGCCTGTGCCGTAGGCAGAAGTGCCAGCTTCGCCTGCAGAAGGTTATTTTCACTGGTTTCCACCAGCAGTTCATTCTGCCGCACCGTCAGGTTATTACGGATGGCTACATCTACGGCCTGTTTCAGCGTCATGGGCGTTTGGGCCTGCAGGGAGCCACTCAACAGGAGTCCGGTGAAAAGGAGTAATTTTTTCATGGAAATGCGTACCTAAAGGAAAACAAGGGGGAAGTTGAAGGTCGAACGAGAGACGCTAGGCGATGGATTCTACGCGAAGGTCTTCGACAATTTTTCCGTCGTTCAGGTGTAAAATCCGGTTGCCGTAAGCCGCATTCTTCTCCGAGTGCGTCACCTGAATGATCGTAATACCTTCCTGATTCAACTGCTTGAAAATCTGCATGATTTCTTCAGCCTGGGCCGACTGGAGGTTACCCGTAGGTTCATCCGCCAAAATAATTTTAGGTTGACCCACTAATGCCCGGGCGATGCCTACCAGTTGCTGTTGCCCACCGGAAAGCTGATTGGGAAACAAATCCTTTTTAGCAACCATATTAAATCGATCCAGAATATCGGCGATGCGGCTTTTCCGCTCTGAACTCGGTACGTTTTTGTACAGTAGCGGCGTTTCCAGGTTTTCGTATACGGTCAGTTCATCGATGAGGTGATAGGCCTGAAAGACGAAACCGATATAGGCTTTGTACAACTCCGAACGTTTCTTCTCACTGAGTCGCTGTACCGGCTGATCGAGGAACGTATACTCACCTGAAGTAGGCTGATCGAGTAGGCCAATGATGTTCAGTAGGGTAGACTTGCCCGCCCCGGATGGACCCATGATACTAACAAATTCTCCTTCCTTAATTTCGGTCGTAACGTGCCGGAGAATGTATGTTTTGGTGAACCCGTTCTGGTAATACCGTTCGATGTCTTGCAGTGAAATCATGGAGATGCTGTTTGAAGGTTCTATTTTCTAAAGCTGTGCCAAAGCGATAAAAAAAGAATTAATGTTTTGATTATGAGATATTTATAAAATAATTATGTCCGAAAACGAACAATTGGGTGTTCGCTTTCGGACATGCAAGAAAGGAAATTGAGTTATTGAATGGATACAGAGTTACTCCCGTGAATCGTGAGAGGTACCCCACCGCCATTGAGTTTGCCATCCACGTGCGTATCATCGGCTTCCCCCCGGAACTTCGCGAGCGGAAACTGAATCCGGCTACCACGTACGGCCAGATCGACGCCCTGATTTTCGGGTAAGCGGACCTTAATGCTACCCGCTGAACACCGCAATTTGACGTACTTACTGAGTTTGGCAAATTCTACCTCCAAACTACCGGCACTCGTTTCGGCTTCTACCGCCGCCGACAAATTATATAAACGGATGGAACCGCCTGAGCTTTTCGTATAGAGTTCTCCGCTAATGGCGTCGCCCTGAACGCTGCCCCCGCTGGTGGTGGCTTCGATGGTACCGTTCAGGCGAGTCAGACGTACACTACCACCGGAAGTTTTTAACGTGATTTTACCTTCCAGGTCTTCGGCCTGAATGCTACCCCCACTGGTCTGTACGTTCATTTCCTTCCGGCAATTGTTCAGATGAATGCTGCCGCCACTGGTCCGACCCTGAATCAGACCGGCTACGTCGCTCATGTGCAAACTGCCCCCGCTGGTCTGAAACTGTTGCGGTCCGTCCAGGTGAGCCAACCGAATACTTCCTCCGCTGGTACGCAGGTCCGTAGAGAAGGTGCGAGGCGTAAAAATCTTGAAGGATACGCTGATGTTACGATCTGAATTCCAGGAGACCCCTGATTTACGACGGGAGTAGACGACCACCGACGAACCTTCTGTTTTCATGCTCAGCTCATACTCGGCGAGTTGCTTTTCAATTTCCGCTTTATCGATCTTGTTCGCGGGCCAGTTATTCAGCCGTACGTACATTTCTACTTTCACGTCGGAAGAAGAACCCCCTTCAACCTGAATACTACCGCCGGAAACGTCCACGCGAACATTGGATAAGTTACCCGTGAAGGTTTTCGTCTGGTAAGGTTGATCTTCAGAGGATTGGGCCGAGGCTGTACCCAACGCAAGCGTCAGCAACGGGAAAAGGTACAAACGTTTCATCATTTCTGGTAGTTTTTGGACAAAGACAACGCTCGTTTCCTTTTTGTTGCACGGCTCGACGCTTCACTCCGCTTTCAGACTGTATACGGGATTGGTACGGGCGGCTCGAATGGACTGATACGCAATGACTGCCAGCGTTAAGGCCAGCGTACTAAGCAGGGTGCCGCCGAAATACAGCCAATGCAGTGAAATACGGTACGTAAACTGTTCAAGCCAGCTTTGCATGAGTACGGTAGCAATGGGTACTGCCACTACGAAGCCTAATGCAGCCATGATCACGAAGGATTTCCCGAAGAGGTACAGAATCTGTCCTTCGCTGGCCCCCAGGACTTTTCGGATGCCTATTTCTTTGGTTCGTGTTTCGGCCATAAACCGGATGAGGCCAAACAGACCTAAGCCGCAAATCCAGACGGCTACCCCTGCAAACAGTACAATCAGGTTGGCTAGGCTACCTTCGGCCTGGTACGACTGGGCCAACTGCTGATCCAACCACTGGTACTCGAAGGGTTGTTGCGGATAAATTTTTTCCCAAACCGTTCGTATCCGGGGTAGTGTTTCTTCCAGATCATCCACGGCCAGTTTGATACCTACCTGCTGGTAAAGCGAAGCCTGACTACCGATGAAGCAGGGTTCAATGGCTTTGTGTAAGGATAAGTGATGGAAATCTTTAACAACGCCCACAATGGGTAACGAGCTGTGAGCCAGGTAATAATCCAGTTTTCGTCCCAGAATCTGGTTGGGGTCTTTGAGGTGAAGCTTGCGTAAAAAAGCCTCATTCACCACGATTTCCCGAAGGGTGTCACTCGGTATAATATTTCGCCCGGCCACGAGCTGTAAGCCATACGTCGGTATAAAGGCCGCATCCGCAATTTTTTCCCGCAGAGCGAAGGTTTCAAACGAAGCTTTGTCGGCAAACTTAAATGTACCGCCGTTCACCTTCGTTGAGGAAGGTGGACGAAACTGGAAGGTAAGACCCTGAATTTCCGGATATGCCCCCAGGGCCTGTCGTACTACGTGCTCTTTGCCTTTTTCGGGGAGATTGATTAGCAGGATATTGTCTTTTTTGAATCCTAAATCAGCCTGTTGGAAGTACCGAGTCTGGTATACCATGACGATCGCACCGATGATCAGTACCTGACAAACAACAAACTGCGTAACAGTAAGAACCTGCCGTAAGGAAATGGTGCTTTTGGGACGAAGGGTACCTTTCAACGCTGCAATGGGAGCAAAGTTGGCTTGAAGGTACGCCGGGTAAGCACCCGCCAGCCCCGTAATCGTTCCAGCAAGTAGCAGTAGAAAAAACGTAAGACTAGCGTCCAACTGCCAGCTCAGCTGACTCTGGGTCCATTGGCTCAGATACGGAAGCAATACTTCTACCAGAAACAGAGCCAGCAGAAAAGCAATTCCTACGAGTACAGCCGTTTCAAGCAGAAACTGAGTTAATAACTGTCGGCGTGAACTACCCAGGCTCTTGCGAATGCCCACTTCCTTCACCCGGCGAAGCGATTGAGCCGTTGTAAGGTTAATGAAGTTCATACAGGCCGTTAATACCAGAAAAAGCCCTACCCAGGCCAGTGTATGTACCAGCATACGGCGGATGGAGCCGGGCGTACGTGGATCGAAATGCACGTCTCGCAGGGGTTGCCAATGCAGTTGAATATAACGAGCATCCGCTCCGAGGGCCTTTCGGATAACCTTTGGCATGGCCTGTTCCATTTGAGCCTCTTTTGTAGGATCCTTAAGCGTAGCGTAAACGCGATTGGTACTGTTTAAATACCACCAGTTATCTTTCTCGAAGGTGGGAATGACTTCCAACGGCAAAAACATACCTGCTTTCAAATCCGTCGTGGGTGGTGGGTCGGCGATAATACCCGTGACCAGTACGCTCGTTTCTTTATTGATGTCGAGGCGTTGGCCCATCGGATTCCGATCACCAAAGTACTTTTTTGCCCAGCTCTCGGTCAGAATCGCCGTATTTTGTTGCAGCGACGCGGGTGTCCCTTGCTTCCACTGGTAGTCGAAAATCTTGAAATAGGAGGAATCGACCAGAAAAACGCCCGTATGTTCGGGAAAAACCCGGTCACCCTGGCGTACCGTTAGATCCTGATTGGTTACAAAGAAGGTGGCCTCTTCTACCTGCGGGAATTGCCGTCGTAACAAAGGAGCCAGCGGAGGCATGGCTTCGGGATAGGTTTCGACCGATCCATCGTCCAGCCGTAAGTCAGTCACTACCCGAAAAATGCGATCGAATTTCTGATGATGCCGATCCGTCGTGTAATGGTAGCGGATAAACAGAAACGTCAGGATGCCACCAGCTATGCCTACGGCCAAACCCGCTAAATGCAGAAAAGTATAGACTTTCTGACGAGCAAACTGACGGAAAATAAGGGCAAGGAAATTTCCGAACATAGGCGAATGGAAGAAGTGAAAGAAACGAGCAGAAGTAAGTAGCCCTAAAAGTATTCCAAGAAAAGTTAAAGTTTGTTAAGACTCAGAAGTACAGATAGTTAGAAGGGAATGGGTGCTCATTTGCGAACAGTAGGCTGTGCGGTTTTGAACAATCGAAAACTAGTTTTGTCATTATTGAATTATACTTCCGTAATCAGCTTATACTGCCATGTCAAAAATTCTGCTCGTTGAGGATGATAGCCGGGTGGCTTCGTTTGTTGAAAAAGGATTGCGGGAAAAAATGTTTCAGGTTCGGCACGTAATGAAGGGTTACGAGGCCATTGAGGAGTGTATGCAGCAGGAATTTGATGCCATTATTCTGGACATCATGTTGCCGGATCTGGATGGATTTGATGTCTGCCGAACGATTCGCCGGCGGGAAATCAACGTTCCCATTATTATGCTGAGTGCGTTAAATACGCCGGAGGAGAAGATTCAGGGACTGGAAGCCGGGGCCGATGATTACCTGGGAAAGCCCTTCAACTTTCTGGAACTGATTGCTCGGATCAACGCTCAGCTACGGCGGAAATCTTTCGAAAAAGGAAACTTTGAGCAGTATACGTACCATGATTTAAGCATCAATCTGGATCGCCATGTCGTGAAGCGGGGAGAAACGGAAATCACCCTATCGCCACGTGAGTTTAAACTATTACTGTTCTTTATGCAGAACAAAGAGAGAGTAGTAACGCGTGCTGAAATTGCCGAAGCGGCCTGGGATTTAAACTTTGATACGAACACTAATGTAGTAGACGTATACATTAACTATCTGAGAAATAAACTGGATAAAGGATACGATACGAAGTTCATTCAAACGATTAAAGGAAGAGGATATTTGTTTGAACAATACACGGAAGAATAGGATGATATTCATTGGTTTTTGAAATAGCTATTAGACAGACTTTTTTGAATGAAACTTCGCTTTAAACTTACGTTACAGTCTACCCTTATTTTCGCCATTACCCTGGTGATTGTTTTCGTAGGTACTTATATTATCTTTAAGAAACATACCGATACCATATTTTTTAATAAACTCAGTGATCGGGCCTTAATTGCTGCCTTTGTTTATTTTGAAAAAGACGAAGCAACCAAACTAAATTACAGCAAACAGGAATCCATGTATCGCGTCCCTTTAGTGGATGAAATTGTACAGGTTTACGATACAACGGGTAAATTGATTTTCGTTGATAATGGCCCTGCTGTACCGATTAGTGCGAAGCGGCTAGAGGAAATACCGCAAGCAAAATCGGTACAGTTTTATCAGAATGGACGGCAATGTGTGGGCATTTATTATCAGGATAACCAGGGTGATTTTATCATCATTTCTTCGGGGGTTAATGTAAGCGGACAGGACCGGCTTACCAACCTGGGAATCACCATGCTGACCTTCTTTTTCGGAGGAATCGCCATTAACCTGCTATTGAATGCGTGGTTGTCCAAACGAACATTTCACCCCTTTACAGAAGTCATTGATCAGGTCAATACGATTTCGGCGGATAACCTGCACTTACGCTTACCCCAGCAAAAAGGAGCTACGGACGATGAGTTGCAGCAGGTCGTTGCCACATTCAACTATTTTCTGGAACGGCTGGAAAAAAGCGTGAAAAGCCAGAAACACTTCTTGAAACACGCTTCCCACGAATTAAAGACCCCTCTGGCCGCACTCATTGGTGAGCTGCAGGTGAACCTACAACAGAAGCGAAGTGAAGAAGAGTACCAGGCTTTATTACAAACCCTGTTGCTGGATGCTCAACATTTAAAGGGTATTCTCGAAGGCTTACTGATCCTGTCGGGACTGGAATCCAGTCGCAATTTTCCAATTCAAGCGATTCAAATTGACGATGTTTTGTGGGATGTTTTGGGGAAGATTCAATTAACACATCCATCGGCGGTGGTCGAGGTGGAGGTTTCGTCGGAACAGGAGAACACGGATTGGCTACTTGTTGAAGGAAACGAAGTATTACTTTCACTGGTACTAACCAATTTAATTGAGAATGCCATTAAGTTTTCGGATGCCAAACCTGTCGTGGTCACCTTGGACTATACAACGAATTTACAAATTCGTATCATTGATCAGGGTAGAGGCATCGAACCGGCAGAGCAATCGAAAATTTTTGATCTTTTCTATCGCGGATCAAATACCACTTCGGTCGCAGGGCATGGCTTGGGCTTGCATTTAACGCAACGTATTCTGGATCTTCATGGCTTTACGTTAAACTTTCAATCCGTTGTGGGAGAAGGCTCGGTATTTGTGGTTGATTTCAAGAAATCGTAAGCTAGAATCAGTACGGATGTTACAAAACGCTGGATCCTTTTCGTAGATTAAAAAACTCTAATCTACTTCCAATCTACTTTTAATAATTCTGTTAATTTCCCCTTAATCTTGACTTCGCACTTTTGCCAATGTAATTGTCATTGGTCATTATGCGTCGGATCTTATTTCTCTTTTTTATACTAAGCGTAGGCAGCAGTTGGGCCCAGTCAGTCCCGGTTGATACCATGCGTATTACCCGGGCGGAGGCCGAGCAGTTATTCCTGACGAATAACCTGCGTCTAATTGCCGAAAAGCTGACGATTTCCCAGGCGGAGGCTCAGATTCTACAGGCAAAGGCCTGGCCTAATCCTAATTTCGGGATCGATCAGGTAAACCTTTGGGCCACCCAGCGACAAACGCGGGGCGAAGAGGTTTCCCCGCCCCTGGGGAAAAACTTCGGACGAAACCAGCAGTTTGCCTTTGATCTCGAACAACTCATCCTAACCGCCGGGAAACGTCGGAAAATGGTGGCGATCGAAAAGGTGAACCGGGATCGGACGGAGCAGTATTTCCTCGACTTACTGGTTTCCTTAAAGGCTGAATTCCGCAATCTGCTTACTGAACTGACGTACGATCAGCAGACCAAACAACTCTTCGCGGATCAGCTAACGGTACTGTCGGAAGTGTTTAAGGCTCAGGAGCGTCAGTATCAGAATAATAACCTCTCGAAAGCGGAGTACTTCCGGTTAAAATCCCTGGAGCTGGAATTGATGGACGATTTGCGGGAGCTGGATCAGGAAATCCAGGATTCGCAGCAACAACTCAAAACGCTGATGGCCCTGCCCGTAACGACGTATCTGATCATTAAGGATGGTTCTGTTTTGCCCGCGTATACCGCATTAAAACAAGGAGGTTTTTCTTTCTTCCGCCAACGCGTCAGTGAAGATCCGCCACGCTTGCGGGCGGCTCAGAGTGAAGTGGCGTATGCCAAAGCCCAAAGCCGTTACGAGGAGGCTAAAAGAACGCCCGATCTAACCCTCAAGGCAGGCTACGATCGAAACGGGAATACCATGCTTGATTTCGTTGGATTTGGTGTATCGGCAGATATTCCCGTTTTCGATCGGAACAAGGGCAACATTCTGTCGAGTAAAATCGAAATCGAAAAAACGAGTCGTCAACTGGAAGAGGCCCGCAACGACTGGCAAAATCAGCTGTTTAAAGCGTACGCCAACTTTTTGGGAACCAGCGATTTCTACGAACGAATCGACGTCAATTACGCAACGGAACTGGAGGAACTTAGCGAGGCCATCAGTCGCAACTTCCAGCGAAAGAATATCAGTCTGCTAGAATTCCTCAACTACTTCGAGGCCTTCCGGGCCAACCGTGAAACGCTGCTGAAAGCGACTAAAAATCTCAGAAATTCTTTGGAAGAACTTAATTATTTAGCTGGAACCGACCTGCCATGAAGTTAATGTATGCTACTCTTAATGGCCTGACACTCGCTCTGTTGGGCGGTCTTGTGCTGAGCTGCAACCAAAAGCCCGAGCAACAGACCCAAAACGTTCCTCAGGCCGATTCTACCCATTGCCTGGCCAAGGAGGTAACCACTCAAACGACCGAAGTAAAGGCGACAACGCCCATTCAGAAAATTTCGCTGACGGGAAAAGTCAATTACAATCCCGATAAGGTCGTTCGGTTTGTGCCTTTGATCGATGGGGTCGTAAGCAAAGTGAATTTTGCCCTGGGCGACTACGTGAAAAAAGGCCAGGTTATGCTCGAACTACGCAGCTCGGAACTAACCAACCTGAGTACGGACCTGAAAACGGCTCAGGCCACCCTGCGTACTGCCGAACGGAACCTGGCTTCCGTGAAGGAAATGTACGAAGACAAACTGGCTACGGAAAAAGAGCTGGTCGTGGCCGAAAGCGAAGTAGACGTGGCCAAGCAAAGCATCATCAAAGCTCAGGAAACTTTGAACCTGTACGGCGGTAGTCTGGAAAAAGGGGTACTCGTTGTGAAAGCCGCCAGTAATGGCTATGTCGTGGAAAAAAACATCGTTGTCGGGCAGCAGGTGGAAGCGGGGGCCGATGCCCTGTTTACCATTTCTGACCTCAAGCAGGTGTGGGTTACGGCCAATATTTACACGGGTCAGTTGGGACAGGTGAAAGAAGGCATGCCCGTCGAGATCACCACAACGGCGTACCCCAATACCGTTTTCCACGGAAAAATCAGTCGTTTTTCCAATGTCTTCGATCCGAACGAGCGGGTACTGAAAGCTCAGATTTTTCTGGATAATCCCGGCCTGCTGCTGAAGCCCGAAATGTTTGTCATTATCCGCGTACAAAAAACGGGTAACGAAACGACGCTGGCCGTTCCTACGCAAGCCGTCGTGTTCGATGAAGACCGCTATTTCGTCGTAAAGTACCAGGACGAATGCAATCTAGAGCTGGTTAACCTGACGCCCCTGTTCCAGAATGGTGACTCCACGTACTTCCACGGAGGCGTACGGGTAGGAGATAAAATTCTGACTAAAAATCAATTGCTGGTTTATAATCAGTTGAAGCAAACTAAAGCCGCACACTGAGTCTGTTATGTCCAAATTTGTCGAAAAGATTGTAGCCTTTTCCCTGAGAAACCACATTCTGGTCTTTTTTATGACCTTTTTGCTGGTGGGTGCCGGGATTATCAGCTACATGAACACGCCCATAGAAGCCTTTCCAGACGTCACCAACACCCGGGTTCGAATCATTACCCAGTGGTCCGGTCGGAGTGCGGAAGAGGTAGAGAAATTTATTACGTTGCCCATCACCCGGGAAATGAATACGATCCCGAAGAAGACCGAAGTACGCTCGGTTTCGCTGTTTGGGCTGTCGGTGGTAACCGTACTGTTTGACGAAAAGGTCGATGACTTTTACGCCCAGCAATACGCTTCCAATCGGATCAATAACGTCACGATGCCCGAGGGTGCCGAAGCAGAAATTGAACCGCCCGCCGGTGCGACGGGGGAGATTTTCCGGTACGTACTCAAGGGTGATCTGCCCATTCGGGAGTTATCTGCTTTACAGGAGTGGGTGGTTGAACGGGAACTGGTAGGGGTACCCGGCGTGGCCCAGGTGGTCAGCTTTGGCGGGGAAGAGAAAATCTACGAAATACAGGTAGACCCGGTCGAACTGGCCAACTACAACCTGACGTCACTGGATGTCTTTGAAGCCGTTTCCAAAAGTAACATCAACGTCGGTGGTGATGTCATTACCAAGGGCAGCCAGGCTTATGCGGTACGCGGTGTGGGTTTACTGGAAAGTACGGCTGACATCGAAAACATCCTGATTGAGAACGTCAACGGTACCCCCGTAACCGTCGGGAACGTCGCCAAGGTAAATATCACGGCGAAACCCCGGCTGGGTCAGGTCGGTTTGCAGGATGAAGATGATCTGGTGGAAGGAATCGTGATTATGCTGCGGGGTGAAAATCCGAGTGCCGTCATTGATAACCTGAAGCTGAAAATCGAGGATCTCAACAACCGGATTCTTCCCAAAGGCGTAAAAATCGAACCGTTCCACGACCGTTCCGAACTGGTTACTACAACGGTGGATACGGTAACGCACAACCTCGTGGAGGGAATTGTACTGGTATCGGTATTCGTCTTTATTTTTCTGGTTAACTGGCGAACGACGGTAATCGTCGCTTCCGTGATTCCGCTGGCCTTCCTGTTTGCCATCATTATGTTACGCGTGCAGGGCGTTCCGGCCAACCTGATTTCCATCGGAGCCGTCGATTTCGGCTTGCTGCTGGAAGGGACGATGGTGATGGTGGAGACGGTCTTCGTAGGGCTCGACCGGCGGGCTCATGAACTGGGCATGGAGCGGTTTAATAAAATCTCGAAACTCGGGATCATTAAACAGAGTGCCCGCACGGTCGCCAAATCCATCTTCTTTGCCCAGATCATTCTGATCGTGGCCCTGTTGCCCATCTTCACCTTCCAGAAAGTAGAAGGCAAGATGTTTACGCCGCTAGCCTTTACGCTCGGTTACGCTCTTATTGGCTCAGCTGTGCTGAGTCTGACGTACGTACCCGCCATGTGTAAGGTGCTGTTACGCAAAAACATCAAGGACCCTGAAAACCCGATTACCGATTTTTTCCGGAATGGTATTTACAAACTCTTCGCGGGGGCGTTCCGGATGCCGAAGGCGACCATCGCCGTATTTATCGGGTTATTCGCCGTTTGTATGCTCAGCTTCGGGCGACTAGGCTCGGAGTTTATTCCCAAGCTGAACGAAGGGGCTCTGTATATTCGGGCTACGCTGCCCAATAGCGTCAGTCTTCAGGAATCAGTAAAGCTGACGAAAGAGATGAAGGCGAAGTTTCGATCGTTTGAAGAAGTTCGTTTCGTACTCACCCAGACCGGCCGACCCAATGATGGTACCGATCCGACCGGATTCTTTAACGTGGAATTTCACGTTCAGCTCTATCCGAAAGAAGAGTGGAAGCGGAAAATTTCAAAAGATGAACTGCTGGAAGAAATGGAAAAATCGCTCAGCGTCTATCCCGGAACCATCTTCAGCTTTAGTCAGCCGATTATGGATAACGTGGAGGAATACGTAGCAGGGGTAAAAAGCTCGCTGGTGGTCAAGGTATTCGGTGATGATTTATTTCAGCTCGAAAAAACCGCCGATCAGATTGCCGATGCCATCAAGGATGTGCCCGGCGTACAGGATCTGAACGTATTCCGGAATATTGGTTCGCCTGAACTCCGGATTAAACTGGACGAAAAACGCATGGGTCGCTACGGCGTCAGCATGGACGATGCCCAGTCGGTCATCGAAATGGCGATTGGCGGGAAAGAGGCCTCGCATTTTTACGAAAACGAACGGTTGTTCGACATTCGGGTTCGGTACGCGGAACCCTTCCGGCAGTCCGAAAAAGAGATCGCCAATATTCTGGTACCCGCCAGCGGTACGTCAAAAGTACCCCTGTACGAAATCGCGGATATTTCCTTTCATACCGGTCCGGCCTTTATTTACCGGGAAGGAAGCAGCCGCTACATTGGCATTGGCTTCTCCGTGCGGGGCCGCGATTTGGGCAGTACCATCGCCGATGCCCAGCAACGGGTACAAGAGCAGGTACAGTTGCCGGATTCGTACCGGATGTCCTGGGCGGGCGAGTTTGAAAGTCAGCAGCGGGCGACGAGCCGACTGGCCGTCATCGTACCGATTTCCCTGCTGATGATTTTCTTCCTGCTGTACATCAATTTCGGTAACCTGAAGGATACGCTGATTTCGCTAGTGACGATTCCCTTTGCATTCGTCGGCGGATTTCTCTCGCTGTTCATCACGAATACGATTTTCGGTATCTCGGCCGGAATTGGTTTCATCATCCTGTTTGGCGTCGGTACCATCGATGGGATCATTCTAATCGGGGTCATGAAGGATTTGCTGCGGAAAGGATACCCGCTGAAGAAAGCCATCAAGGAAGGAGTTTTCTCCCGGATTCGGCCCGTTTTCATGATTGCCGTGATGGGCTCGGCGGGTTTGTTACCCGCGGCTATGTCCACCGGCATGGGCTCCGAAATTCAGAAACCCTTGGCGATTATGATCGTGGGTGGACTGGTGATCTGCATGATCCTGTCGCTAATTGTGTTGCCGCAGGTGTTTTACCTGGCATATCGGCCCGGCTTACGCAAACGCGGCTTGCCCGATGAGTAAAAAATAGTCTTTTAGAGACGTAATTATTCTCCGGTCAGCGGGTACTTCAACAATCCAACGGAAGTATCCCGCTGACTTTTTTGTTGCTCGCTTTTCCCGGATCAACGCTTCGTCCGGTCCGGTTTTTTAGGTATCTTGAAGCATCTCTTTGATGAATGATTTCCTGTGTTTCGACTAAAAAACCAGAACCTCGCTCGTAATGTGTAACTGCTTGCATCGTCACTCCATTCATTGCATTGTACCGCCGTATATGACGGATCAACTGGTGCAATCGTCCAATCCAGAAGTACGGGCCAGAGCCTTGGCTACGGTGAAAATTTCTTCGGCTTTACGGGCAGAACGACAGTTTTCACAGGCCTTTCCCAGTTTGCGGGCCTACAGTTTTGCGGCCGAGCAGGGTAAGGATCGCGTGATTTACGATGCCCGCCAGACGGACCGACTGAAAAACGTCATCGTACGGCGGGAAGGGCAGGAGGCCGGAAATGATGTAGCCGTCAATGAAGCCTACGATTACTCGGGCGATACCTACGATTTTTACGAAAGCATTTTTCAGCGAAATTCCCTCGATGACCGGGGTATGACGCTGATCTCCGCCGTGCACGTAGCCGAACCGGATTATCGGGGCGGTTTTGTACCCATGAACAATGCCTTCTGGAATGGGGAACTGATGGCCTATGGCGATGGGGACGGCATTATCTTCAATCGCTTTACCCAGTCGCTTGATGTGGTTGGGCATGAGCTGACGCACGGCGTTCAGTCATTCACCAGTAACCTGACCTATTACGGACAGCCGGGTGCTCTGAATGAGCACTTTTCGGATGTATTCGGCATTCTGATCCGACAGTGGAAGAAGAAGGAGGAGGCGAAAACGGCGAACTGGACCATTGGTTCGGAAGTGCTGGTGCCCGCCGCGACGCGTCAGGGTATCCGTGACATGCTCAATCCCGGTAAAGCCTACGTGGATGACCCGGATTTGGGGACCGACCCGCAACCCGGCCACATGAATGATCTATACACCGGACCGTACGATAACAATGGGGTACACATCAACTCCGGCATTCCAAACCGGGTGTTTGCTTTGGTAGCTACCGAACTGGGCGGAAATGCCTGGGACGTGGCGGGCCGCATCTGGTACGATACCATGCTGCAACTCACATCTTCGGGTCAGTTCAAAGACTGTGCGAAATTGACTATCCAGATTGCGGGTAGTCAGTTTGGCGAAGCGGAAAAGAAGGTGGTTAGCAACGCCTGGAAAACGGTTGGACTGACTATATAAAGACCCGGTTATGAAAGTACAATTGCAACAATCGGGCGGTTTTATGGGGGCTTTGAAAGAATGTAGCCTGGACACGGATCAGCTGGAAGCCGACGAAGTGCAGGCTATCCAGGAATCCGTAACGAACACGAACTGGACGGAGGCTGAACCCAATCCTTCCGCCATGCGGGATGGCTACCAGTACCACGTGCGGGTGGAAGATCAGGAGCAAACCTATACTGCGGCGTATACTGATCAGACCTTACCGGAATCATTGAAACCGCTGGTGGGTGTGTTGAAGAAGTACCTTAAGCCCAAATCGTTACGGTAGAAATCCTGAAAGGTAATGACTCGCCTGTTTACAGAAAAGGGTTGCTCAAACGAGCAACCCTTTTGAATGGCGTATGAACCAGCTATCGCGGAAACTGACTTCTGAGTAAGGCTATTTCGTGTTGCAATTGCTCGACTTGCTGGACCAGCTGCGTAATCACGTCAATACCTTCCAGGTTGATATTCAGGTCGTAATGAAGTCGGATGAACCGTTCCAGAGCCGGTAAGCGGTCTTCGTGAATATATTTCGACTCCTGAATACGGGTGATTTCGATGAGCCCGTAATCCTGTAACGAATCGACGAACGAAATTTCGATATTATAATGCGTACAGCAATCGCTGATGGCAATCCATTCACTTCTTTCCATCTTATGACTGAGCTAATTCCTGAAACAATTCCTTTTGCCGATCCGTCAGATTCGTGGGGATTTTAATCGCCCAGGTCAGGATCAAATCGCCAAATTCTCCGTCTTTTTTATAGACCGGGAAACCTTTGCCGCGTAACCGCACCTTTGTGCCGTTCTGCGTTTCAGGTTTGATAGGCACTTTCACTTTTCCCGTCAGCGTATCAACCGTCACGTCACCGCCCAGTACCGCCGTGTACAAGTCCAGGTCCAGCGTGGCGTAGAGGTCATTTCCCTGACGTTTAAAGATCGGATCTTCAGCAATCTTGAAGGTAATGTACAAATCACCATCCGGCCCGCCATTCTGGCCGGGGGCACCGTATCCTTTCAGCTTGATGACCTGTTCATTGGCCACGCCCGCCGGAATCGTGATTCGAATATTTTTACCGTTGACCGTCAGCGTTTGCTTATGCGTTTCATAAACATCGCGTAGGCTCAGTTGTAGTTCAGCGTTGTAATCCTGGCCCCGGTACTGTTGCGTCCGGCGGCCGCCGCTGCGTTCACCACCGAACATGGACTGGAAAAATTCCGAGAAATTATCACCCGTAAAGCCGCTGAAATCGCCGCCGTCACCACTAAACCAGCTTCCGGCATCGCCACCGTACGAGGACGATCCGCCCTGAGCACGCCGGGCCTGTTCGTACGCTTCGTACTGTTCCGCCTGTTGCCAGTTCTCGCCGTACTGATCGTACTTTTTACGTTTTTCCGGGTCGCTGAGTACTTCGTTGGCTTCGTTAATCTGCTGAAACTTAAGCGTAGCTTCGGCGTTGTTGGGATTTACGTCCGGGTGGTATTTCCGGGCCAACTTCCGATACGCCTTTTTTATATCTTCATCGGACGCTGATTTAGTCAGGCCCAGGATTTGGTAATAATCAATAAAGGCCATGGAGGTTTTCCTGCTAGGGTTATAAAGTGTGGTACGATTCGAGACTGAATGGTCCTAATATTCCGGAGAAAAATACATGCCAATCGGCTAAAATGTCAGAAAAGTACCCAAGGATACTGTGAAAAACTGCCATTTTGTATCAAGATATAAAGCTTGAAACCACTCAGACTCAAGGGGCCCATAGGCAATAAGTCTGAGTGGTTTCAAGCTTTGTACTGGAAATGGACTACTCGGTTTTCAGGGCTTTCACCGGGTCCGCATTCGCCGCCCGGATCGCCTGCGTACTCACCGTCAGCAAGGCCACCAGCAGAGCCAGTATACCCGCCGTTGCAAACAGCCACCAGCTTAGCTCCGTACGGTAAGCAAAGCCATTCAGCCATTCCCGCAGAAAATACCACGCCGCCGGAGCCGCCAGCAGGAAAGCCAGTCCGACCAGAATCAGAAATTCTTTGGAGAGTAACGCCACCAGTTGGGTAACCGAAGCTCCCAATACTTTCCGGATACCGATTTCTTTGGTACGCCGCTCGGCAGTAAAGGTGACTAACCCAAACAGGCCCAGACAACTGATAAAAATGGCCACTCCCGTAGCTAAATTGGTAAGCTTTACCAGATTCCGCTCTTTGTCATAGAGCCTGGCAATTTCATCGTCGAAGAAGGCATACGAGAAATCCTCGCCACGGTACGTTTCATTCCAGAGCTGTTTGATTTGAGCCAGCGTAGCATCGAACGCCTGAGCACTGCCCGTCTGTAATCGCACGTTGAATTGGTACAGGCTACTAGGGCTGTTATTCATCAAAGCTGTGGGCTGAATGGATTCGTGCAATGAACGACCGTGAAAATCCTGTACAACCCCCACCACCGGAATCTGGGCACCATTCCCGTATTGCAGGAATTGGCCAATGGCTTCCACGGGTTGTTGAAAGCCCATTTGCCGGGCCAGGGTTTCGTTGATAACCAGTTCGTTCGTGGTATCGCTTTCGGCGAAATTTCTCCCCGCCAGTAGATGAAACCCGAAGAGACTCAGGTATTGCGTATCGCCGTCCTTGCGGTACACATTAATCGATACTTGCTGTTTGTTGCGTACGACCTTCATCATGGATGAACTGTACCCTGAAGAAATCGGCGACTGATTCGCTAGACTGACCTGTTTAACGCCTGAAAGTTTTCGGATACGGTCGGCCAGCGTAAAGCGTTGGTTTTGATCACCGGTCCAGAAATATTTACTCGGTACCTGAAAAGTAACGATGGCTTCCCGGTTAAAACCCAGGTCTTTCTGAATCATATACTGCAATTGCCGACTGACGAATAAAGCTCCAATAATGAACAGTTGGGCAATCACAAACTGCGAAATGATGAGTACCCGACGAAGCCCAATTTTCCCGGCCTGCACAGAAAGGTTCGAACCGCGGAGCGTAAGAACAGGCGAAAAACGGGAGATCAGCCAGCCCGGATAAATGCCAGAAAGCAGAGACGTAAGCAGTGCCATTACCAGCAGGAACAGCCAGAAAGTAGGCTGGCTTAAGTCAAGCTCCACGCCCGACGGTATCAGTTCACTCAGGTAGATCAGACCCAACTCAGCCAGAGCCACCGAGAGCAGAACGGCTACGACGGTTACCAGCAGCGTCTCGCCGAGCAACTGCGAAATAAGATGACTGCGGCGGCTGCCCAGGGTTTTGCGAATACCGATTTCCTTGCCACGTTGACTGGCCTGGGCCGTAGACAGATTCACAAAATTGATGGACGCCAGCAGCAGCAGAAACACACCCACGGCAGCCAGGCCGTACAGGGTAGGCTTGTGGGCTACCCGAATGCCATTGGCGTAGGTTTGATTAAAATGAACGTCGGACAGAGGCTGTAAATTAAACCAGCGTTTCCATTCGATGGATAAATCTCCGGAGTGGCTGTCGGCCAGTTTTGTAATCTTTTGAGCCAGTTGATCAGGGTTGGTACCGGGCTTGATTTTTACCAGGCATTGGGACGAACCATTGGTGTTCGTCCAGGCATCAAAACCGTAGTTTTCGCGACGTTTTTTGCTGGCCGTAAGGGTACTCAGCGATAAGTAGGCCGGATATGAGAAGTCACTTCGCTCAACGGCATTTTTGACAAGGCCCGATACCGTCAGTTCCAGCGTATCCCGGTAGGAAACAGCCCGTAGGGTACGACCCAGTAAGGCCGCCGATGCCGCTCCGAAATAACGTTCAGCCAGGCGTTGCGTCAGGACGATCTGATTAGGTTTGGCGAGCGAAGTCTGAGGCGAGCCTGCAATCCATTCAGTCGGCAGAATCTTAAAGAATTGAGCATCCGTAAAGATGAGCTCAGACGACGCTTCCTTCGTTGCTGGAAAGAGTACGGGAGTTTGCCGCGAACGTGGTACTTCGATCTGCTCAAAACTTTCCAGGTGAACGTGTGCTACGGTTTCCAGACCCGTTACCTCCCGACGAATGCTTTCGGGGATGGGAGCTGAAACGCCAGCATTATGCCCCGGATCGTCGCCAAATTTAAATTCCGTCACGAGTCGGTAAATCCGATCGGCATCGGGCGGGTGCCGATCAAAGCTAAATTCAAAATTAACTAATAGGAAAATGACAATACAGGCCGAAATCCCTACCGCCAGACCCAGGATATTGATACTGGTCGTCAGTCGGTTTCGCCAGAGCGTGCGGAGAGCAATTTTAAGGTAATTTTTGAACATGATATAAAGGTTGGAAAGGGGGCTCTTAGACCCCCTGATCAATAAATCTGAACGAGTTACTCATTTTTTAAACTCTTCACCGGGTCGGCATTGGCTGCCCGAACAGCCTGCGTAGAAACGGTCAGAATGGCTACGGTCAGAGCAATCAGTCCGCCGATTCCAAACGTAAGCCCGCTGATGTGGGCCTTGTAAGCAAAGTCTTCCAGCCAGCGATTGAGGGCATACCAGGCCAGGGGGGAGGCAATAGCGAACGCAATGAGAATCAGGGCGACGAAATCTTTGGAAATGAGGCTGGTAATATGGAACACGCTGGCTCCCAATACTTTTCTAATCCCGATTTCTTTCGTTCGAACTTCTACGGTGTACGTAGCTAACCCAAAAAGACCCAGGCAGGAAATAAGAATAGCGATCATGGCGAACAGGTTGAAAAGTGTTCCGGTCTGCCGTTCCAGCTCGTGTAGCCGCTGAAAGCTTTCTTCGACAAAATGATACTCAAAGGGCTGGTTTGGATACAGGCGTTTCCACACTTTCTCCGTTTCCGCCAGGGCTCGCGAGGTATTCGCCAGGGAGGCTTTCACGTAAAACGTACGCTGCCAGGAGTGATCGTAGAACAAAATGGCCGGAGCGATGGCTTCGTGAAAATTGCGGAAATGAAAATCTTTCGCAATTCCAATGATTTGCCCGGTTCTCCCCCGAAACGTAATGGCTTGTCCGAGATAGGGCGGCTTCAACCTCAGGGTTTTGATCGCTTTTTCGTTGAGAATAACGTGAGCCGTATCCATGCGTACGGCATGACTGAACCAACGGCCTTCTACCAGTTTGAGGTTGAAGATAGGCTGGAACTCAGGTTCAACCGACAACGCCGAAACGGTAGGGTTGAAGTCTTCCGCCTTGCCTTTCCACTCCAGATTACCCGCCATACTGTTGGGGTTGTTTTCAAGCGGAAGACTGGTCGCGGTTACGCCCTCAAGGACAGTCAGGGAACGAAGCTGGGTTTTGAACGCTTCCCGCTCCGTACGGTTTCTGACCTCATCGGAAGGGAGTTCGAAGCTGAAAATTCCTTCCCGGGCATACCCCGGATCGTGCGTCTGGATGAAACGGAGTTGTTTGAAAATACCCAGCGTGCCAATGATCAGGGTAATGGAAATGGTAAACTGCAGAATCACCAGTGCTTTTCGGAAGTGCGTTGTTTTCGTTCCCAGGAGCTGGTTGCCTTTCAGAACCTGCATGGGCTGAAAGGAAGAAAGCAGCAGGGCCGGATAAATGCCCGATAGAAAAATGGTCACCAGCCCTGTTCCCAGCAGGATGCCCGCTACACCGGGATCGCTGAGGGTAAACACAAACTGTTTTCTCGTAAAGTCATTAAAAAAGGGTAACAGCAGTTCGACCAAAGCCAGTGTGAGGCACAGGGCTAGAAGCGTGAAAACCAGCGATTCCGTCAGAAACTGCCCAAATAAGCGGCCCCGTACGGCTCCAATCAGCTTCTTGATGCCCACTTCCTTGGACCGGGTACTTGCTCGGGCGGTGGACAGGTTTACGTAGTTGATGCAGGCAATGATGAGAATCAGTAAGCCAACGATACCCAGAATCTGCGTGGTACGTTCATTGCCGATGGCTAACTCATCCCGCTGAAACCCTTTGGCAAAGTGGATGTCGGTCAGTGGCAAAAGGCTGGCAATGGTGTGCGTGTCTTTTTTGTAGGTACGAAAGAGGTTTGTCAGTTTCGCTCCGACGGCTTTGGTACTGGATCCAGGCACCAGTTGCAGGAACAGTTGATAATTAAAGTTTCCCCACTGGCGATCGTTGGCGGCGTCTTCCGGATTTTTCAGGAGTGCCGCAATGGGCAACATCAGATCGAACTGAAAGCTGGACTGGGCCGGATTATCCCTGACGATGGCTTTGACAACATAGTCCGTGGAATCGAGGCGAATGGTCTGACCAATAGCCGCAGCAGCATCCCCGAAAAACGTTTTTGCTTTGGACTGGGTCAAAACAATGCTGTTGTAGTCCTTGAAAACAACTTTGGGACTACCCATGACGAAGGCGTAATCGAAAACCTCAAACCAGGTTGAATCAATATACGCGACGTTCGACTCTTTGAAAAGCTCATCGTTTACCCGAAATACGAGGGGGCTCCAGGGCTTCTGAAAACGGGTTATTTTTTCAATTTCCGGAATTTGCTTCTGGGCGAAATCCCCCATGATCAGGGGTGAGTTGGACCACGTCCATGTATCCTGCGGACTGATTTTAAGCGTATTGGTAACCCGATAGATCTGACTCGCCCGTTGATGATAGGTATCAAAACGCAGTTCATTCTGCACCCACAACAAAAGCAGAATCGAAGCGGTCATGCCAAGGGCCAGGCCCCCGATATTGAGTCCCGAATACATTTTGTTTCGCCACAAATTGCGGAAGGTGATTTTGATATAGTTTTTCAGCATAAGGATAAGGGATTAGCAAAAGCAAACAGGAATACGCAGCCTTTATTCACTTTTCAGACTCTTCACCGGGTCCGCATTCGCCGCCCGGATGGCCTGGCTGCTTACGGTGACAAACGCAATCACCAGAGCGATGAAACCCGATAGAGCAAACGCTACCCAGCCCATTTGAATACGAATGGAATAGGCCTGCAACCAGTCCTGCATGAAATACCAGGCCAGCGGAAACGCGATGACATTGGCAATCAGTACCAGTCTTAAAAATTCTTTCGACAAGAGTATCGTAATGCTGGATAAGCTGGCCCCCAGGACTTTACGGATGCCAATTTCCTTGCGGCGGGTTTCCACGGCAAAGGTAGCCAGCCCAAACAGGCCAAGGCAGGCAATCAGAATGGCCAGACCGGTAAAGGCCGTCAGCATCGTGCCCAGTTTACTTTCGGCTTTGTACAGAGCGTCGTAGGCTTCGTCGAGGAAGTAGTACTCGAAGGGATATTCCGTCTCGTATTTTTTGAATACCGATTCCACGGCGGCCAGTCGGGTGGTTACGTTGCCGCCAGCGGCCAGCTTCAGGTACAGGCAGCCGCCGTAGGTCATCAGTTCTCGTGTCGTATCGGCTACTACCGAAATGCCCAGTCCGCCCTGTGGGTGCTTGCTGGAAAAAAGGTTGAAATCTTTGACGACTCCCACCACTTCGGCAGGCTGGATGCCCAGCTTGATTTTTTCGCCAATCGGGCTTTCCGAAAATCCGAACTCTTTCACCGCTGATTCATTCAGAATCAATGAAGGAGGATTGGCCGAATAAGGCCGGGAGGGCTTGATTTTCCAGGGTACATTCATGGTCTGGAAAAAGGAATTATCCACGGCCGTAATCTGGAAAGAAATCTCCTTTTTGGTAATCGGCGACTCCGTAAAGAACATGCTCACGCCACCCTTGAACAGCGGCCAGCTCGCCGCCGCTACGTTCTGAATCCCCGCCTGTTGCCGGAGTTCCTGCTTGAATGCGGCGTAATGAGGAATCATCGTCTGAGGAACGGTAATTACCACAATCCCGTCGCGATCCAGTCCGATATTCTGATGCCGGAGAAAATCAAGCTGGTTCTTGACAATCAGACTGCACACAATCAAACCAATGGAAACCGAAAACTGAAAGATGGTCAGGACGCGGCGAATGTTGATCCCATTTGCTTTTGAAAAACTTCCTTTCAATACTTCGGCCGGAGCAAACCGGGAGAGCAGCAGAGCCGGATAACTGCCCGCCAACAGCGTACAGGCCACCAGCAGACCCGCCAGTAAGCCAATAAAGAGCGGCGTACTCAGGAAGGTATCGCTGATGTGAAGATCCAGCCACTGAAAAAAGAAAGGCCGTAAGGCTTCAACCAGCAACAGACTCAGCCCAAAGGAAATCAGGGTAATCAATACGGATTCGGTATAAAACTGAGCGGCCAGATTACTCCGTAAGCCACCAAGTACTTTCCGTACGCCTACTTCTTTGGCTCGCTGGGTAGCCCGGGCCGTAGTCAGGTTCATGTAGTTGATCAGGGCCAGTAGCAAAATACCCAGGGCAATGCCTGTAAACAACCCGTGGTACTGCTGGGAATGATCCACCATGATGCCGTGCAGATGAAGATCGGTGAAAGGTTCTAAAATAAACTCTTCCGTTTTTTCACCCTTTTTAACGGGATGATCTTTCAGGTGCAACTGACGAATCAGCCGTTCTACTTTCGATCGGTGTTCGGCTTTCGTCAGCAGAAAATACGTCTGAAAAGCCCCGCCGCCAACGTGACTGTATTCCAGTTGCTGGCGTAATCCACCGTCGTAAGAAACCAGATTTTTTTGCGTGGCGAAGGAAATGAGTGCGGAGAAGGAAAGCGTACTGTGCGAAGGCAGGCTTTCCAGCACGCCGGTTACTTCCAGCGGTAGTTTGTTATCGTAGACCAGCGTTTTACCCAGTGGATTAGCCGCTCCAAAGTACTTCCGGGCTAATTCCGGGGAAAGCACAATCGTATTGGGCCTGGTCAGGGCCGTGGCCGCATTTCCTTTTTGTAGGGGGTACGTAAAGACAGTCAGAAAGGAAGGGTCGGCAAAGAGAAGCTGATCCTCGAAAGAGTGGAAGTTCGTGGCCGTTTTCAGGACCGTTCGCATGGAAGGTCGCGTACGAACCGTTGCTTCCACCAGATCCGGTCGGGCCGCCTGCGTACGCGGTCCCAGTTGCACCGACAGGGACTGGGTCTGAATGTGCGTTTCACCGTAAGGCATCCGGTCCATCGTCTGGAAAATCCGATCACCGTTCTGATGAAACGTATCGTAACTGTATTCATGAACGACGTACAGCAGAATCAGAATACTGACGGCCAGCCCAGCGGCGAGTCCGCCAATGTTGAGGAGACTGTATAGGGGATTCCGTCGGAGGTTACGCAGGGCTATTTGCAAATAGTTCTTCAGCATAGGTTCAGGGATCAAGGGTAGTGAAACAGTACCTAGAAAGTCATGCCTTAGGGGTTGATAAGTGAATAAGTATATGATTATCAGTAGTTTGTGTAAATAAAGATGTCCATTTACGAACAGTTGACTGTTCGTAAATGGACATGAGTACCGGTTTCGGAATCGATAATGGACTACTCGCTTTTCAAACTCCGTACCGGATTCATCAGAGCGGCATTAATCGCCTGGTAACTGACCGTGGCCAGCGTAATCAGCAGGGCTCCGATGCCAGCGGCGGCGAACACCCACCAGCTTAACTCGGAATGGTATTCGTAACGAGCCAGCCAGTTATTCATGAAGAAATAGGCAATGGGTACGGAGAGGCCGAATGAAATCAAAACTAGCCAGACAAAGTCTTTTGAAAGCATACCCCAGAGATTGAATACCGAGGCCCCGAGTACTTTCCGAACGCCAATTTCCTTAATCCGCTGCTCCGCGACGAACGAGGCCAGGCCGAATAAGCCCAGGCAGGAAATGAAGATGGCCAAACAGGCAAAGAACGTGGCTAGTTTTCCAACCCTTTCTTCGGAAGCAAATTTCCGGGCGTACTCTTCGCTCGAAAACTTATAATCGAAGGGAGCATTCCGATCGTGCTTTTTGTAGATTTCTTCGATCTGGCTCAGGGCCTGGGTCGTACTGACCGTTGGGCTAATTTTAATGGTAATGATGCCCGCCCAGCCGGGATTAAAGGTAAAAATGGTTGGCATCGCGGCGTGATACGGCGAAGTCATCATGACGTTTTTGATGATCCCGACCACGGTATAGTCTTTGCCGTTCCATTTGATGGTTTCACCAACCAGATTTTTTTTGCCCACGTAAGCCGCCGCCGCTTCGTTGAGCAGAAGGGCGGAGGAGTCCGTAGCGAAGGCATCCGAGAAATCACGGCCCGCAGAAAACTGCAAACCCATCGTTTTTCCATACCCTGAGCTGACGGCTACGACGCCAAACAAGGCCTGTTTATTGGGGTCCTTGCCCTTCCAGTCGAATCCAATCTGGTTGGAATACAAATCCGTGATGGGGCTGGATGATTTAGTAACGCTGGCTACGACCCCGCTGCCCAGTAATTCGGTACGGAAGGGTTCGTAGTTTTTGCGAATATCTTCGGTATTCATGGTCAGGGTAATAAGCCCGTCCCGCGAGAAGCCAATGGGTCGATTTTTGGCAAACTGAATCTGCCGGAACACGATGATGGTTCCGATGATGAGCGTTACTGAAACGGTAAACTGAATGACGACCAGCACTTTACGGGGTAGCGAAGCGTAGCGTCCCACTCGAAACGTACCCTTGAGTACCTTGACGGGCTCAAAGGAGGATAAATAAAAGGCCGGATAACTTCCCGCAATGAAACCCGTGAAGAAGGTAAAACTTAGCCCAATGAGCCAAAAGATCGGATTATTCCAGGGAATCGATAAATGCTTGCTGGCCAGATCGTTAAAAAGGGGTAGCGAACTCTCCACCAGAAAAATAGACAGAATAAAGGCCAGTAGGGCGACCAGCAAGGATTCGCTCAGAAACTGACCAATCAGTTGCGGACGTAAGGAGCCAATGGCTTTCCGGATGCCCACTTCTTTAGCTCGTTTTTCACTGCGGGCGGTACTCAGGTTCATGAAATTGATACAGGCCAGCAGGAGTACAAACGCCCCGATGATCCCAAACAGCCAGACAAACTCAATACGGCCCCCCTTGATGACACCATCCTTAAATTCGGAGTACAGGTGCCACTTCGCCATGGGGTGCAGGAAGATTTCCGGCTTGGCGGCATCCTTGGGATTGTGACGTAACTTGATGTACTTGATTTTAGCCGATACCTGATCGAAATCGGCATTGGGCTGTAGCATGGCGTAGGTTTGGAAGGAATTATTATCCCATTGCTCTTCGCCCCGTTTTACCCAGGGCTCTACGGTCAAGTACAGTTCCCAGGGCAGTAAATAGGAAACATCGGCCAGTTCCGTATTGGCGGGCAGGTCTTCGTAAACGCCGGTTACTTTTACTTCCGTCTGATTATCGCACTTGACGATTTTATTGATCGGATTTTCCGCTCCAAACAACGCTTTCGCTACGGATTCGTTGAGGAGAATCGAATGCGGATCCCGCAGTCCCTGCAAGGACCCTTTCACCATGTGCAAGGAAAACATCGTCGGGGCATCGGCTCCGATGTAATTTCCTTTTTTCGTGAACTTGTTGTCTTTGTAAGCCAGAATGTGATCGAAGGTCCAGGAGCTGGGAACCACATATGTGAAGTCGGGATACTTGGCTCGCAGTTCCAGGTGCAGGGGTACCGGCACGGCGGTCTGCGTTCCCTTGCGGCCATCCCAGGTCTGGTGCTGCATCACCTGAGCAATGCGATCGTAATTTTTGTGGTAACGGTCGAACGTCAGTTCATCCCAGATCCAAAGCCCAATCAACAGCGTAACCGCCATGCCCGTAGCCAGTCCGACGATGTTGATGAGCGAGTAGGCCTTATTCTTCAGTAAGGCACGAATAGCGACTTTAAAGTAGTTACGAAGCATAGGATAGGGAGCAGGAATGAAGAAGAAAATCCGGTTATTCCTACCAAGGATGATAAAGTCGCCTTTGGCGTTGCATACCCTTTCAAATACTGTATCCTTTTTGGGATCGTATAACTAATTACTCTGATTTTAGGCTTGGTTGTTGCCGCCTGAGAGGGCTGACGGAGTATAAACCATCCCGTCAGCCTTGACGTACTTCATTCCGATTTCAGACTCTTCACCGGATTAATCAAAGCCGCCGATAAGGCCTGATAACTTACTGTCAGTACGGTAATCACCAGAGCCCCCAGACCCGCGGCGAAGAAAATCCAACCGGAGATGGTCGTCCGATATTCATAGTGATCCAGCCAATTGTTCATGAAATAATACGCAAGCAGCACGGAAAGAAGGCAGGAAAGCAAAACCAGTGTTACGAATTCTTTCGACAAGAGCTGCCATAGATTTAGTACAGATGCTCCCAGTACTTTCCGAATACCGATTTCCTTGGTTCGCTGTTCGGCTACGTAGGAAGCCAGTCCAAATAAACCCAGGCAGGAAATGAAAATGGTGAGTCCGGCAAAGAAGGAAGTTAGCTGACTAATGCGGTCTTCCGTGGCAAACTTCCGGGCGTATTCTTCGCTGACAAATCGATAATCAAACGGACTTTCTGGATTGTATTTTCGAAATACCTGCTCGATGGCGGCCAGCGACGTACGCATGGGTAGCTTCGGATTAATCCGAATGTCGATGTAATTGACCCAGCCGTAATCCAGCGTATACAGGGTGGGGCGGGCGGCACTAAAGGGCGAATCCATCACCATATCCTTGATGACGCCGATGATTTGATAGGTTTTTCCACCTTTCTGAAGCATTTCTCCGACGGGATGCTGAAAGCCGATTTGTTGAACAGCCGCCTCGTTGATCACCAGTCCGAGCGTATCCGTCGAATGGCTTCGGGAGAAATTACGGCCCTGTACAAACTGCCAGCCAACGGTAGAGCCAAAATCGTGGGTAACAGCGATGTACGCAAACAGCGGTTTCGTGTTAGGGTCTTTACCTTTCCAGGTAAAATCAAAATTGACGGACTGTACCCGCGTGGGTGCACTGGAAGATTCGGACATCTCCAAAACGGCTCCGGTCTGCAACAGGTCATTCCGGATGGCGTCGTAGTGTCCGTACAGATCCGGCGTATTCATGGGCACGGCAATCAGTCCTTCCCGCGTATACCCCACGGGCCGCTCTTTGGCAAATTCAATTTGCCGGTACACGATGATGGTGCCAATAATCAGCGTAATGGATATGGTGAACTGTACCATCACCAGGGCTTTGCGAGGCAAGGCCGAAAAACGTCCGGCCTTAAAGGTTCCTTTCAGTACTTTCACCGGTTGGAAGGAAGATAAATAGAAGGCCGGATAACTACCCGCCAGCAAAGCCGTAATCAGGCAAAAGCCGAGCGTAGTGGACCAGAAAACCGGATGGGTCCAGAGAATGGATACCTGCTTATTCGCCAGTGCATTAAACCAGGGTAGAGCCAGTTCAACCAGTCCCAGACTCAGTACTAAAGCAATGAAAACCACCAGGAATGATTCGCTGAGAAACTGGCTGATCAGCTGCGTACGTACCGAGCCGATGGCTTTTCGAATGCCCACTTCCTTGGCTCGTTTCTCGCTGCGGGCTGTACTCAGGTTCATAAAATTGATACAGGCCAGTAGTAGGATGAAGAAGCCAATCAATCCAAACAGCCAGACGTACTGAATGCTGCCACCCGTGTTGACGCCGTTCTTGAATTCTTCGTACAAGTGCCATTTTGCCATCGGATGCAGAAAAACTTCCGGGCGAGAAGTTTGCCGGGTTTTTACGGCCAACAGGGGTTTGAGTTTAGCCGAAACCTGATCCAGCTGAGCCTGGGGGCTGAGTTGTACAAACACCTGGAAGGAGTATTCCTGCCAGTCAGTTAGATTTCGTTTCACCCATTCTTCGCTGGAAACGTATAAATCCCAGGGTAAAAGGAAGGTCAGGTTATGGAAGGAAGTATTGGAAGGCAGATCTTCGTAGACCCCGCTCACCTGTACCGATAGTTGGTTATCAATCTTAATCACCTGTTCCATCGGATCCCTGGTACCGAAAAGGGCCTTGGCGAGCGATGCAGAAAGCAGGATGGAAGAAGGGTTCTCCAATCCCTTCCGGCTGCCCGCCAGCATGCGTAGACTCAGCAAGTCCGGGGCATTGGGTTCCATAAAACTACCGTCGGACTTCAGTTTTTTCGTCCCCGATGAAAGGACGTGATCATCATTCCAGGAAGAAAGAACCACGTGTTTAAAGTCCGATCCGTAGGTGTTACGCAGCTCCGCCGCCACGGGAATCGATACGGCAGGCCAGGTCTCTTTCTGTTGTTGAAGGGTCTGGTGCTGCATGACCTGAGCAATGCGGTCGTACTGCTCGAAGGAGCGATTAAACGAAAGTTCGTCCCAGACCCAAATTCCAATCAACAGCGTTACCGCCATACCAATGGCCAGTCCCAGGATATTGACTACGGAGTATAATTTGTGCTTGAACAGATTTCGTAAAGCGACCTTGATGTAGTTGCGTAGCATAATTGGTTGATTGCGGTGGAACGAACCCACCCGTCTGTCAAACGTGAACGAACCTCTTCTTTAGGAACCGTAGAACGGAACAAAACAGACCCTGCTATTCGGATTTCAAACTCTTTACCGGATTAACCAAAGCGGCTTTTATACTCTGGACACTCACCGTAAGCAGAGCAATGCTCAGAGCTAATACACCCGCCAGAGCAAAGACCCACCATTCCAGCGAAATACGGTAGGCAAACTGCTGCAACCATTCGTGCGTAACGTACCCGGCCAGCGGAATCGCCAGTAGAAAGGCCAGGCCTACCAGTTGGAGGAACTCTTTGGAAAGCAGGGCAAGGATACTGCCTACCGAAGCTCCAAGTACTTTCCGTACGCCAATCTCTTTGGTACGTTGTTGCGTGGTAAACGTAACCAGACCAAACAGACCGAGACAGGCCACAAAAATGGTCAGCCCCGCAAAGACGCTTAGAAGCAGACCCGTTTTCTGCTCGGATTGATAGGTATTCGAGAAACGATCATTCAAAAACGAATAACTAAAGGGTACTTCGGGGTGGTACTGGTTCCAGACCTGTTGCATGGTTCGCAGCAACCCGGCCACATCGCCCGCTTTGGCTTTGACGATCAGGGTACCACCCGATTGGGACTGAACCATTACCAGGGGCGTGATGAGTTCGTGCAGGGACCGGAAGTGAAAGTCTTTTACTACGCCAATGACGTGGTAGGTGGTACGGTGGCCGTTGTTGCTATGGGTGGCTAAGGTTCTGCCCAGTACATTCCCGGTCCAGCCCATCGAGCGAACGGCCGTTTCGTTGAGAAGAATACCCGTAGAATCGGTAGCAAACTGAGGAGAAAAATTGCGTCCGGCGGCGATCCGGATGTTTAACGTGGGAATGTAGGCTTCATCTACGTCGTAACGAAGGGTTTTGACGAGTAGACTGGGATTCGTCTCCGGCGAAAGGAAAAATTATTGTTACTACTTGGCCCAGCGGGTAAATATACCGAGGCACTTACCGACTGTACCCTGGAATCCTGTAGTAACCTTTGTCGAAACGCGGCCTCGTTCGGACCTAAGGCCCAGGTTTCGGGCAGTACAATCACCTGCTCTTTGTTATACCCCAGCTCCTTATGCTGAATGTAGGAAAGCTGGCGATAGACTACGGTCGTAGCGATGATTAAGGCAATGGAAACGAAAAACTGAAATACGACCAGACTACTCCGGAAATGAATACTGCCCTTCGAAGTTTTGATCTGGAACCCGCCACCTTTCAGTACCGCCATCGGCTGGAAAGAAGACAGAAAGAAAGCGGGATAACTCCCTGCCGCTACACCCACCAGTAAACCCAGCACCAGTAAACCCACGAACAGCAACGGATGCGTGAAGAAAGGGAAGCTCAGGTGTTTGCCAGCCAGTTCGTTGAAAGCGGGCAAGGTCAGATCAACGAGCAAAAGTGAAAGAAACAGGGCCAGTCCCGTGAGCAGAATGGATTCGAACAGAAACTGTTTCATGAGTTCGGACTGCCCCGAACCCAGTACTTTCCGAATGCCCACCTCGCGGCCCCGACGGGAAGCTCCCGCCGACGAGAGGTTCATGAAATTGATGCAGGCTACCAGTAACATGAGTCCGGCAATGATACTGGAAATGTACACCGTCTGAAGATTACCGGGGGCGGAGAGATCGTACGCAAAATCGGAACGAAGGTGTATGTCCGTTAACGGCTGTAGAAAGAGCCCAAGGGCATTTCCTTTGTTGCGGAATGTTTCGTAGGGCATGCCAAAAGCCTGTTCCAGTTGCGGGCCCATGTACCGGGAAACGATCGGCGGTAATTTCCGCTCCAGTTGGGTTACATCCGTGCCGGGCGTTAGGAGGAGGTAGGTGAAAAATTCGGAAGTTAGCCAGGTCGTAGACTGAGCTTCCGCAAGCCCCGACATGGAGGCCAGTATATCGACGTGGAAATGCGAATTCGTGGGCATATCCTGCATAACGCCCGTTACCTGATACGAAGATTTCCAGGCTTTAATTTCCAGTATCTTACCTATGGGATCGCTTCGCCGAAGTAGTTGCGGGCTACCGTTTCAGAAATAACCAGGGAGGAAGGTTTAATCAGGGCCGTTTTTGAATCGCCTTTGAGCAGCGGTAGCGTAAAGACCCGGAAAATGTTGGAATCGGCGAAGGCCATCACACTTTCCCGTAAGGACTTGGTTCCGTAGGAGATCAGCGGCGAACCCGCCAGACGAAGACGCGTAGCTTCGGCTACTTCCGGAAAGCTGGACTGAAGCGTACGGGCTACTGGAGGCATAACATGAGCCTCGTTGATACTGCCGCCTTCCGTTTTCCCTTTGAAAACTACCCGCACGATCCGGTCGGCACGCTCGTGAAAGCGGTCATAACTCCATTCATCTACCACGTATAGCATGATTAGTATACAGGTAGCCAGACCTAGAGCCAGTCCGGTAACATTGATAAGGGTGAAGGTCCGGTTCCGCAACAGGTTCCGCCAGGCAACCAAAAAGTAGTTTCTAAGCATAAGACAGGCCGCTTTCAGTAGATCCGGTTACGTTCAATAGTTGTGCCGTTGGAAACTGTGTTTAAGTAACTGTCTGGTATAGAATGGAATACGATAGTAGGAGTGTTCGCTTTTGAACAGAGTATAGTTCGGAAACGAACAATGGAGTAAAGATTCAAAAGAATGACTTCGGAACGGGTCGAACCAAAGCCCAATCCGTTCCCAAAAGGAGCTATCTAGCTTATTCCGATTTCAACGACTTGACCGGATTCGTGGTCGCGGCCCGGTACGATTGCCAGCTTACCGTGCATAGAGTAACCAGTAGCGTGAGTAGTATGGCCCAGGCGTACGTTTGCCAACCCAGGTGAATTTTGTAGGTGTAACCTTCCAGCCAGTTCGTCATCATCCAGCCACCCAGTGGGGCCGCTACGACAAACGCCAGCAGGATGAGTCGTCCGAATTCGGTACCGAAGAGCGTCAGAATTTGGCCGACGCTGGCCCCGAGCACCTTGCGTACCCCGATTTCCTTGGTTTTCTGAGCCGCCATAAAGCTCACCAGTCCGTACAAACCCAGACAGCCGATGAAGATGGCAATGAAGGAAAAGACGCGAACCAGTTGCAGCATCAGCTGCTCGGTTTCGTAGGCTTTGGCAATGCGTTGGTCGAGGAACGATTGCTTGTAGATGTAGTCCGGAAAGGTCTCATTCCAAACGCTTTCGATACCTCCCAGGGTTTGGGGCAAATGAGAGCTGCGGACCTTCAGACCGACGTACTGATACGCCTTCGGAAACGGAAAAATGGTAACGGGTTCAATCCGGTTTTGTAAGGAAAGGTTATTCCAGTTTTTCACTACACCTACAATCGGAGCCTTGAAGCCCCAGAGTTCCAGCGATCGCCCGACGATCTCCTGCGGCTGCCGACCGAGCTTCTCGGCGTAAGCTTCGTTGACGAGGAAGCCCCGAATGGAATCGCTTTCGGGCAAATTTGTACCAGCCACGAGTTTAAGTCCGTACGTTTGTAAGTACTGAGCATCGCCGCCTTTGGTATTGACGTCCCAAGTTTCTTCCTTCTGGCGGTTGTCAAAATGGTGATTGGAGCGATTGTTATTTCCGCTCGTTGGAGGGGTTGTACTAAAACTGAGTTGCTCTACGCCGTTCACTTGCAAAAGCCGATTACGCAGCGTTTGCAGGTTGATCTGATCGGTCGTGGGAAGGTTGACCAGTACAATCGAAGTGGGATCGTAGCCAATGTCTTTTCCCCGGAAAAAATCCATT
>NZ_NMPS01000071.1:0-1918 GCF_002261125.1 Siphonobacter sp. BAB-5385
GCAGCCCTTCAAAGGAGCCGCCCGGCTGGTTAGGTGTGATTAAGGACGGTAAATACCTTTCACGAATTCAACCCTCGACCAACGTCCCGGCTGTGGCTGTCCGAATACGTCTAAGTAAATTCGGTACAGAATTCCGCCGTAGTTCGGATTGGTCCGCAGGTCGATTTCATACGTCCGCATCTGGCCATCCGCAATCACGTCGAACTGGTAGGGAATGTCATCATGATCGTAGAGCAGTCCGTTATCCTTTCTTTTTAAGAAACTGATTCCCGCCTTTTGCTGATTACCTCCCACGGCCATACGAACCTGTACGTGGGTATACTTCGAAGCATCGACCGCGATGTCGGGCGAAACCCGGTTCATCTGGTGTTGATCGCCGGGTGCGTACCACGATCCGTCGAACGGCGGCTCTGCCTGGGCCTGATTATTCATCGACCAGTCCGAGGTGCCTGTCGAGAAGTTCCAGTCGATTACGTTCTTGAAGTCACGCTTTGTGTAGGCGTAGTTCCGCATGATCTGCGGATTACCCCCAATCATGTAGGTGTATTCGTAGTCCAAGATCGTGCGTTTGGCAAGCGTAGCAGGCTCCTGCATCGTGCCAATCGTTACATAAGGACCTCCGTACTGACCGTCCCATTTGCCCTGTTCACGACCCCCAGTCTGGTGATTGAAGGTGGGTGATTGGCTCCAGAGACCCACATACCTACCTGATTCAGGATTGCGAAGGGTCGCCCAACGCTCAGGGTTGTAAAACTTAAGCGTTCGTCCGTAGTCGCCGCCGTCAGAGTACACCCATTGCCCGTCCGGGTGCTTGGGCCCCACGACGTAGTAATCTAACGGGAAATCGTACAGGATTTTGCGGGCAACGATAGGGCCATCCGTCCAGGGCTTGTTGCCCATGTAGACGTTTGATTCGTAGTACTTTCCGTTGGTGAAGGCCCCACCGATATCTTGCCCTCTCGGCAAATTGACGTATTGAGGATCGTTATCACGCTCGTTGTAGAGAATGTTTCTGAATTCTACGAAGTTGCCAACGATTCGAATCCACGTATCGACGTAGCAGGGAGCCGCAATGTTACAGTACCCCCAAAGCTGCGGCCGCGTACGGAAATAAATCATGTTGCTGGCCTGGTCGTACTTGTACTGGAGTACCTGAGAGCCTGCGCACATATCGCCCGCTTGGATTGGATCGTATCCTATACCATCCCAGTTCGGATGTCCGGGGTCTTTGCCGTTTGGTTTATAACCTGTGGTGGGGTGTGCGTAATACGCATACTGCCACTGCCGCCCGTAGTCAGCATCGTTTACCAGCTGCGTGTTCGGATCATCTGCGTGGTAGGCTTCGTAGATCGAAAAGCCGAGCTTTGGATTCAGACCGATTCGCAGATGCTCGTTCTGCATGTAGAGAATATCGGTAGGAATATCCTGTCCTGTTTTAAGCCCAGTCGGCACTACCCCCCACTGAATAGGTCCGCCAACGGGAGGTTCAACTTCGCCACCTCCGGGCTGCGTAAACGTAATCCGGGCGTTTCTAGTCTGGCTTTGCAGTCCGTTAGGTCCGCTCTGAGCCAGATATAAATAATACTGCTGACCGGACACTAATGGTTTGACACCCTGCTTGCCCGAGTTAATCGTAATGATACCACCGGAGGTGCTGGAAGGAATGTCGTTGTCATTCGTGATATAATCCCCGTCCTGCGATCCGTCTACCCGGTAAATGGCCCAGTTATAGTTAATGACACCCGCCTTTGAAGGGTTAGCGACCGCTACCGTAAGGCTGGTCGTTGTGCTATTGGTAATGGAGAACTGAAGGGGCTGAGAGGCCGGATCGTTCTCATACACCTTGGAATCCCGTACTTCCGAAATTGCGAAACTTTTGCCCGCCGCATCCTGCACGTAGATGGTGTAGAACTGACTA
>NZ_NMPS01000072.1:0-2595 GCF_002261125.1 Siphonobacter sp. BAB-5385
GCAGCCCTTCAAAGGAGCCGCCCGGCTGGTTAGATGAATTATTCGTTGGGGCGGTAATAACCCTTCACGGATTTCAGGCGTGACCACCGACCCGCTTTCGGGGTACCGTAAACGTCCAGGTAGATGCGATACAAAATGCCCCCATATGCTGGATTATCAGTCAGCTTAATGGTGTACTTGTGCATCTGCCCATCATTGATGATGTTGAACTGGTACGGTACGTCCGTGTGATCGTAGAGAAAACCGTTATTGTTACGACGTAGGAAGCTCAGACCCACTTTTTCCTGTTCTCCGCCCACGGCCATTTCAATCTCGACGTGCGTGTATTTCGAAGCATCGATAGCAAGGTCGGGGCTAACCCGGTTGCTCTGATGGACGTCACCCGGGGCGAACCAGGAGCCGTCAAACGGAGTTTCAGCTTGAGCTGAATTGTTCATCCACCAGTCATTGTGACCAGTCGAGAAGTCCCAATCAATAACGTTCTTGAAATCCCTCCGTTTGTAGGCATAATCCCGCATCATTTGCGGATTACCCCCGATCATGTACGTGTAGGAATAATCGAAGATCGTCCGCTTGTCCATGATGGCCTGCGTATAGTGCGTACCCATCGTTACGTATGCACCACCCGTATGGCCCTCCCAATTACCCTGGACCCTACCGCCCGTTTCGTGGTTGAAAAGCGGGCTTTGCGACCACAGACCCAGGTATTTATTCGTGACTGGGTTGCGTAGCGTCGTCCACCGCTCGGGCGTGTAAAACTGGAGGCTTCGCATCCCGTTGCCCATATCCGGATAGACCCAGCTACCGTTTGGATGCTTCGGTCCTACCAGGTAGTTTTCAAAGGGGAAGTCGGTCAGGATCTTCCGGGCGGTAATGGGACCTGTCCACGGCTGGTTGCTCTGGTTGGAATTATCTTCATAGTACCCACCATTGGTGAACATCCCTCCGATATCCTGCCCCCGCGGCAAATTCACATACTGGGGATCGTTGATACGTTCGTTGTGGCAGATGTTTCTGAACTCGATGAAGTTCCCGGTAAGCTTCATCCACGTATCGACGTAGCAGGGTGCCGTTTCAGCGTGATATCCCCATAATTGCGGACGGGTGCGGAAGTAGACAATGTTTGAGGCCGCGTCATATTTGAACTGCTCAACGCGAGAACCGACACTCATATCCCCTCCTTGAATGGGGTCATAGCCGATGCCGTGCCACATTTCATCACCCCACCGCTTGCCGTTGGGGAAGTAATTTTCGACTGGGAAGGCGTAGTAGGCGTACTGCCAGAGACGCCCGTAATCCATGGCGTTTACCAGCTCGGTCGTGGGATCGCTCTTATCTAAGGCATTCCACACCGATCCGCCCGTTTGCATGTTCAGACCAATCTTAAATTGGTCTGTTTCCATGAAGAAAATGCCCTGGGGAACTGCCGTCAGGCCCGAAGGAATGACGCCCATCTTAATGGAGCCTGTGCCCGGATCACCGGGATCAATTCCGGGATCACCCGGCTCAACCGGCGGATTATCGCCCGTCAGGTTATAGAGGACTTTGAATTTGTCCCATACCTTATCGGCAATGGCTGCGTGGCCCGCATTTCCCGGGTGCTCTTTTACTGCCGTGGTGGCGTTTGGCCAGTCACCATACGCTTCGTATTCGGCCTTGTCGAACCCGGCTAAATCCGCTAGCTCGATCGCACTCCGAGCCGAACGCTTCGTGGTGACGAGTTGCCGTACGATATTGTCGTAGTTGGTCTTCGTCCAGAAGGAAGTCGTCAGCAAGAAATCAACGTCCGGATTGGCTGCCCGGGCTACGTCAATTAACTGACTGTAACGGTCGTAGAGATTGTTTGCTCCTACGGAAGAATCATCAACGTTATCTCCCAGGCGGATGATGACCAGATCGACGGGGTATACCTGCTGCTGGAAACCGTTATAGTTGTAGTTGTTCCAGTACGAAGTCTCAAAGTCAAAGCTATTGCCGATGTTCAGGGTGCTATTGATGTTCGAGGCCTTCATTCGAGCACGGACGATAGAAACCCAGTCCTTGTCGGCTGCGGTTGCTGCCATCCCCCACGCTTTACCATCGCCAATGTTCCAGCCAATTGAAGGCAGGTTCCCGTGTGAGGTGATGCTATTACCAAACACCACTGCTTTGACCTGCGGCCCTACGACCGACCCACTTGAAGGTTGCGTAAACGTAATCCGGGCGTTTCGGGTCTGGCTCTGTAAACCATTCGGTCCTGATTGAGCCATATACAGGTAGTACTGCTGGCCCGCTACTAAAGCTTTGGTGCCCTGCTTGCCCGAGTTAATCGTAACAATACCACCCGTAGCTGACGATGGAATGTCATTATCATTAGTGATAAAATCGCCATCCTGCGATCCGTCTACACGGTAGATGGCCCAGTTGTAGTTGATTACACCCGTTTTGGATGCGTTCTTAACTGCTGCGACAATACTAGTAGGGGAAATGCTACTAATCTCAAACTGAAGGGGCTGAGAGGCCGGGTCGTTTTCGTACACCTTACTATCCCGCACTTCCGAAATTGCGAACGTCTTGCCGGCAGCATCCTGCACGTAGATGGTGTAGAACTGACTA